>JBDRZL010000006.1 GCA_039803925.1 candidate division WOR-3 bacterium
ATAAATACAGTTTGACATTTTGGACATCGAATTTTAGAGTTTGGTTTAATTTTTTCAGTACTTACTTTATATTTAGTTTCACATCCTGGACATTTTATAATAAATACTGGCATTTTTTGATTATAATTAATAATGTGATTAAAAAACAAGGAAAGTTTTATTGAAATGTTACTCTTAATATGAATGAAGTTTTCCTTTCTCTTGGTTCAAACAAAGGAGATAGATTGAAAAATATTCTTTTTTCTCTTTTTGAAATAAAAAAATATTTTAAGATAAAGGATTTCTCATCTATTTACTTAACAGAACCATGGGGAAATGCAGAAGGTGGAAATTTTCTTAATATGGTTATAAGAGGTTATACAGAATTATCCCCTTATGAACTTTTAATAAAAAATCAGGAGATTGAAAAAAAATTTGGAAGAGTGAGAAAAAGAAAATATGAAGCACGAACACTTGACATTGATATACTTTTTTATGAAAAATTAATAATGAAAAATGATAAACTTATAATCCCCCATCCACTTTTACATAAAAGAAATTTTATTTTAATTCCCTTATCTGAAATTGCTCCTTTTTTTATTCACCCTGTTTTCAATAAAAAAATAAAAGAATTTATTGAAAATAAAAAGGGAGTTTATAAAATTATTGATAAAAATTCAATAAAAGGGGTAATTGACTATGGAAATAATAAAATCAATTAAAGAAATGCAGAAAAGATCAGAAGAATTAAGAAAAAATGGTAAAATAATAGGTTTTGTTCCAACAATGGGAGCTCTACATGAAGGGCATCTTGAACTTATGAGACAAGTAAGAAGAAAATGTGATGTTCTTGTTGTTTCAATTTTTGTTAATCCGATACAGTTTGGACCAAAAGAAGATTATAGGGAATATCCAAGAGTATTTGAAAAGGATAGAAATTTATGTGAAAGAGAAGGAGTTGATATAATATTTTATCCTAAGGAAAAGGAAATGTATCCTGAAGATTTTTCTACATATGTTGAGGTTGAAAAACTAACTGAAACTCTTTGTGGCAGGTATAGACCTGGTCATTTCAGGGGTGTTACTACAGTTGTTACAAAACTTTTTAATATAGTAAAACCCCATATAGCAGCCTTTGGATGGAAAGATGCACAGCAATTGATTGTTATAAAAAGAATGGTAGAAGACTTAAATATGGATATAGAAATATTACCCGTTGAAACTGTTAGAGAAAAAGATGGGCTTGCGATGAGTTCAAGAAATATTTATTTAACCCCTGAGGAAAGAAAAGAATCACCGGTTATATATAAATCTCTTTTACTTGCAAAAAAAATAATAGAGGAAGGAGAAAGGGATTCTGAAAAAGTTATAAAAGAAATGGAAAAATTCATTAAAGAAAATTCAAGATTAATAAAAATACAGTATATTGAGATTGTAGATATAAATAATCTATCACCACTTAAGGAAATAAAAGGTGAGATTCTTATTGGAATAGCCTGTTTCCTTGGAAGGGCAAGATTAATAGATAATATAAGAATTAAAGTTGATTAATTTAAAAAGGAAACCCTTTATATTTTTAATTTCAGGTCCCTCAGGAACTGGAAAAACCACAATTGTGAGGAGGTTAATGGAAAAATTTGGTAATGAACTTAAGTATTCAGTATCCTACACTACCCGAGAAAAGAGAGGGGGAGAAATTGAAGGTGTGGATTATTATTATATAACAGAAGAGGAATTTAAAAAAAAGATTGAAAGAGGTGAAATGATAGAATGGACTTTTGCCTATGGTAATTACTATGGAACACCAAAAGAGCCTGTTCTTAAATGGCTCAAGGAAGGTTTTTATGTTTTATTTGATATGGATTCAAAAGGTCTTTTTAATTTAAAAAAATACTTTGATGATGTTGTCTCTATATTTCTTTTCCCTCCCTCATGGGAAGAGTTAGAAAAAAGATTAACTAAAAGACACCCAAAGGAAAAAGAACTTGTAAAAAGAAGATTGAAGGAGGCTAAAGAAGAAAGCAAAATGTGGAAATTTTTTGATTATGTTCTCGTAAATAGTGATATAGATTTTACAGTTAAAATGGTTGAAAAAATTTATCAAGCAGAAAAATTTAAATCAAGGTTAACGGATTTAATTGTTGAGGAGAAAATATGATTGAAAGGTACAAAATAAAAGAGATTGAAGAAATATGGAGTGAAGAAAATAAACTGAAATTATGGCTTAAAATTGAGATCCTGACAATAGAAGGATTTGAGAAAAATGGGATTTTGCCAAAGGGGATATCAGATAGAATTAAAAAGAAAAATATTATAATAACACCCTTAGAGGTTAAAGAGAGAGAAAAAATAACAAATCATGATGTTGCTGCTTTTGTCGATGTTCTTGAAAAAAAAGTAGGTGAAGATATTGCGCCTTTTGTTCATTTTGGTTTAACCTCCTCGGATCTTCTTGATACTACAATTGCCATTCAGATGAGGGATACATTAAAAATTGTTTTGAATAGACTAAAAATTTTAGAAAAGGTTCTGGAGAATAAAATAAAGGAAAACAGGGGAATTTTAATAGCAGGTAGAACACATGGAATGTTTGCCGAGCCAATGACTCTTTCCCATAAATTTCTTTCTTATCTTTCAGAGGCGAAGAGAAATGAGAAAAGATTAAGGGAAATAATTAAAGAGGTTTCCTTTGGAAAAATTTCTGGATCTCTTGGAAATTATCTCCATGTTCCACCTGAAGTTGAGTTTTATGTATTAAAAAAACTTAATTTAAAACCAGAACCAGTTTCTACACAGATAGTTCCGAGGGATAGACATGTTTTATTCCTTTTCGGTCTTGTTTTAATAGGGAATTTTCTTGAAAGGTTAGCAACTGAGATAAGGCTTCTTTCAAGAACAGAAGTTGGTGAATTAAGTGAGCCTTTTAGTGAAGGTCAGAAAGGTTCATCAAGTATGCCCCATAAGAAAAATCCAGTTATTTCAGAGAGAATATGTGGTCTTGCAAGGCTTTTAAGGGGTTATCTTATTTCTATTCTTGAAAACACTAATTTATGGCACGAAAGGGATATATCCCACTCTTCTACTGAAAGAATTGTTTTACCAGATGCTTCCCATTTAACTGTTTATATGCTTGATAAGATGATTTTTATTTTGGAAAATTTATTAATAAATAAAGAAAAAATAAAAGAAAATTTCAAAAAATATGAAAAAGAACTTTTTTCTCAGGAATTTCTCTATTTTCTCTTAAAAAAAGGTAAAAAACGTTCTGAGGCTTATGACCATGTTCAGAAAAAAATATTTGAAGGGAAAATTCCAGTGGATGAAAAAGATTTTGAAAAATTAAAAGAAGAACTTTATAATAAACTTATAGAAATAGAAGAAAAATTGATTGAGAGGCTATTATGATTGATGAATTTCTAAAGGATAATGTATATTTAGTTTTAAGTTTTTTTCTTGCTTTTATTATTATCCTTATGATTGTAATCTTTGAGTTGAGGGGAAAATTAAGGGAAAGGGACAAAAAGATAAAAGAGTACGAAAGGAGATTGAAGGGGTTAAGAGAAACACATGAATTTATGGTTAAAGAACTTACTGCAAGAATTGATGAACTTAATGTTATGTTTTCGAAAAGAAAAAGAATAACTCAATCTGTTATTAATCTAGCAAGAGCTTTGAGTGAACTCAGAGAGGAGAAAGAGATTATATATCTCGTTCTTGAGCAAACAAAAAATATATTAAATGTTACAGATGTTTATTATTTTATCCCGCAGGACGAAGGTTTAAAATATGTGCTTTTTGAGCACAGGACGTTAAGTGATAAGGGAACTTTAAAGAGAGGTGAACTTGTTTATAATTTAGGGGAAGGTCCAATAGGTTATGTTGCAAAAAAAAGGTATATAATGGATAAAGATACCATGTTTCAGGATGCCCTTGTTGATGGGTTACCTGAAACTTATCTTGCTGATCCCTTTGGAATGGATTATGAGATAATTTCACCTCTTACTTACCAGGCAACAAATTTTGGAGTTATTGCTGTTTCAGGAATAAAGGAGGAAAAGATAGAGGGGGTCTCATATAGGGAAACAAAAGAGGAGGCATTAAGAACATCCATGGAAGCCCTTCAAATGATTTCTGAACTTACTTCTCTTGCTCTAAACTCAGCTATGCTCCTTGAGAAGATTCAGACAATGGCTGATACTGATGGTTTAACTGGAATTTATAACAAAAGATATTTTATGGAAAGGCTTTCAAGAGAGCTTTTAAAGGCAAAACAGGATGGTTATAAGGTGGGTATCTTTATGCTTGATATAGACTTTTTCAAAAAATACAATGACACAAATGGACACCCTATGGGTGATAAACTTTTAAGAAGTATTGCAAAGATTTTGAAAAAAACAGCAGAAACACTTAATGGAATACCTGCAAGATACGGAGGAGAAGAGTTTGTAGTGCTTTTACCTGGAAGGAATAAGTTTGAAACAATGACCTATGGTGATCAAGTAAGAAAAATAATTGAAAAAACAAGATTTCCTAAGGAAGAAAAACAACCGGGTGGTAAACTCACAATATCAGGTGGTGTGGCTGTTTTTCCTGATGATGCCCAGGATGAGAAGACTTTAATTGATAAAGCAGATAAAGCTCTTTATAAAGCTAAAGAAAGCGGTAAAAACAGGGTATTGGCAGCTGGTTGAAATAATTTTTTTTATTCTGGGTTTGTGTTTAGGAAGTTTTGCAAATGTTATTATCTATAGGGTACCAAAAAATCTTTCAATAGTTTATCCTTCTTCTTTCTGTCCTTCATGTAAAAATAAAATAAAGTTTTATGATAATATTCCTCTAATAAGTTTTCTCTTATTAAAGGGAAAATGCAGATTCTGTGGAGAAAAAATAAGTTTTAGATACCCTTTTGTAGAATTTTTAACAGGAGTTTTATTTCTTTTATCCTATATTAAATTTAAATTTTCTCCTTTAATGTTTGAAATGATATTTCTTAACTATTTTTTAATGATAATGGCTTTTATAGATTATGAAACTGGGTATATATACGATGTTTTACTTTTTCCTTCCCTTTATACAGGTTTTATTATTTCTTTTTTGAATAATCATTTGATTTCTTCAATTTTCTATGCCCTTTTTGCATTTTTCTTTGGTCTTTTTTTAAGGTTAATTTTTGGAAGAATTTTTAAAAAGGAAGCACTTGGTGAGGGAGATCCCTATGTATTTGCTTTAATTGCAATATATATAAGAGGTTTTGATCTATTTTTTGTTTTTTTCCTTTCTTTTTTAATAGGTTCTATTTTAGGTTTTATTTTAATTTTAAGAAAAAAAGAAAAATATTTACCTCTTTTACCCTTTCTCTTTACTGGCACCTTTCTTTACTATATAATCTATCCTTTTCCAAATAAAATAATCTTTAAACTTTTTTATCTATAACATGGAAGACAGGTTCAAAAGGATAAAGAAAATCTATGATTATGTTAATTTTATTTTTTCTTTTGGAATAGACCATTTTTCAAGATGGTATTTATCAAGAAAAGTAAAAGGGATTATCTGTGATATAGGAACAGGTAAGGGTGAACTTGCTTTATATTTAAGCAAAAGAAAAAAGGTAAAAAGGATTTTTGCTATTGATATATCTAAGGATATGCTTGAAAAGAGAAAATTAAATGAAAAAATATTTTATTTAAGAGCTAATGCCTTCTTTTTGCCCTTTAAGGAAAGAAAATTTGATTTTGTTGTAAATAGTTTTGTTTTAAGAAATATAGGAATTAGTGGTGCCTTTTTTAATGAAATTAAAAGGGTTTTGAAAGATGGCGGAAATATATATATTCTTGATATGACAAGACCACTTTTCCCCTATTCTTTAATTTTTATTCCCTATATTTATATTTTTACAAAATTTCTCTCAATTTTTTATCCAGAATATAATTTTTTAAGGGAAAGTATTTTGTCTTTCAAAGCAAAAGATTTTGTAAAAAAATTTGAAATTAGAGAGTCTATTAACATATTCGGTACAATTTTCTATTTATTTAGGGTTTAATTTATAATAATTATGTTATGGAAATCAGAAAGTATATTGAAGCAACTCTTCTAAGACCTGAAAAAACATGGAAAGAATACAAAGAGTTTATTGAAAAATCTATTGAAATTGGAGTGTTTGGAGTTTGTGTGCCTCCCACAAGGGTTATTCAGGCAAAGGAAATTTTGAAAAATACCAATTTAAAGTTAATCTCAGTATGTGATTTTCCCTTTGGGTATGGAAATAGTGATATAAAAAAAAGGGAAACAGAAAAACTTATTGAAAAAGGATGTGATGAGGTTGATATGGTAATGAATATACAGAAGTTCAAGGATGGGAATTACGAAGATGTAAGAAAGGAAATAGAAGAGGTAGTAAAGGTTGCATCAGGTAAACCTATAAAAGTTATTATAGAGTGTGGTCTTTTAACGCCAGAGGAAATTTCACTTGCAACAAAAATTGTCTGTGAATCAGGTGCAAATTTTGTTAAAACTTCAACAGGTTTTCTTTCAAGAGGTGTAAAACTTTCTGATATAAGAATAATTAAAAAATCTTTAAAAAATGATGTAAGGATAAAGGCATCAGGAGGAATAAGAACTTATGGATTTGCAAAAATTTTAATAGAAATGGGTGTTGAGAGAATCGGAACATCAGATCCCTTTAATATTATAAAGGAGGGAAAAGAATGAAGATTGTAATAACAAAAAAGGAATCAACAATAAGATTTTTTACCGAGCCACCCCTTTCACCCTTAACTTGTTTCTGGCTTGGAAAAAGAATAAGAGATTTTGAAGATAGGTTAGGATATAAGGTTTTTTATGTTAAAGGTCCTATTCCAGAAAGTTTCAAGGGATTCTGGGGTACAAAAATTATAGATACTGAAGGAAAATCTGAAGAGGAATCAGCAGAGATAATAATTGAAACCCTTAAGAGTATTTTGCAAAAAGAAAGGAAGGATGAATAAGGAGGAAATTAAAAAAAGAATATTAGAATTAAGAAAAGAAATTAATTATCATAATTACAGGTATTATGTTTTAAATGATCCTGTTATTTCTGATGAAGAATATGATAAATTATTCAGGGAACTTTTAGAATTGGAAGAGAAATACCCTGAGTTTCAATCACCTGATTCACCAACGAGACGTATAGGTGAAAAGCCACAGGAGGAATTCAAACCTTTTAATCATAAAGAATCAATGTTTTCCCTTCAGGATGCGAGAAATGAGGAGGAACTACTTGAATTTGATGAAAGGATAAAGAGGTTTTTGAACTTACCTATGGATAAGGATATAGAATATATGGCAGAACTAAAAATTGACGGGCTCTCCTTGGAAATTGTTTATGAAAAAGGTGTATTTAAAGCTTCCGGGACAAGAGGAGATGGTTCAGTTGGGGAGGATGTTACTTTGAATGTAAAAACAATAAAAGAAGTTCCTCTATATTTAATTGAAAATGAAGACTTTAGAATTCCTGACAGAATAGATGTAAGAGGTGAAGTTTATATGCTTATAGAAGATTTTAAAAAATTAAATGATGAAAATCTAAAAAAGGGAGAAAAAACTTTTGCAAATCCAAGGAATGCTGCTTCGGGTTCATTGAGACAGCTTGACCCCAAAATAACAGCCCAGAGAAAACTTAAATTTTTTGCCTGGGGAGTAGGTTATTATGAAGGAATAAAGTTTGAGACACAGGAGGAGGTATTAAATGCTCTTAAAAAATTTGGTCTCCCAGTAAATCCCTTAATTAAGAAGTGTAAAAATATCAAGGAAGTAATTGATTACTATAACAGAATGAAGGATGAAAGGGACAATTTACCCTATGAGATTGATGGAATTGTTGTAAAGGTAAATTCTATAAGAATGCAGGAGGAACTTGGTTTTACAATAAGGTCACCGAGGTGGGCAATTGCTGGGAAGTTTCCTGCGAAGGAAGTTACAACAAGAATAAAGGAGGTTATATTCCAGGTGGGGAGAACGGGAATAATAACACCAGTTGCTGTATTTGATCCCACACCGGTTGGGGGAGTTGTGGTTCAGAGGGCAACTCTTCATAATTTTGATGAAATAAAAAGAATGGATGTTAGAATTGGTGATTATGTTTTTTTGAGAAGAGCAGGTGATGTAATTCCCGAAGTTGTGAAAGTTGTAAAGGAAAGAAGGACAGGTGAGGAAAGGGAAATAGTGCCACCTGATAAATGTCCTGTTTGTAAGGGTAGTGTTATGAAGGAAGGTGCCTATTTAAAATGTATTTCAATTGATTGTCCCGAAAAATTGAAAGGTTCTCTTAAACATTTTGTAAGTAAGAAAGCAATGGATATAGAAGGCATAGGAACAAAACTCATAGATCAGCTGGTTGAAAGAAAAATGGTTAAAAGTATTGCCGATATTTATTATCTCAAATACAGTGACTGGATTAGGTTGGAGAGAATGGCTGATAAGTCAGTAAAGAATATAATGGAAGCTATCGAGAAGAGTAAAAAAACAACTCTTGAGAGGTTCATTTATGCTCTTGGAATACCTTTGATTGGTGAAAGGGGTGGTAAGCTTCTTGCAAGAAGATTTGGTTCAATTGAAAGATTGAAAAATGCAAAATATGTTGAACTTAGAAGCATACCTGAAATAGGACCTGAAATGGCAGAATCAATTGTTTCTTTTTTCAGGAATGAGAAAAATATTGAAACTATAAATAAATTACTTAATGCAGGAATAACCTTTGAGGAAAAGAAATTAAAGAAGGGGTTTTTTAGTGGAAAAACAGTTGTATTTACTGGGACACTCAAGAATTTTACAAGGGAGGAGGCGTCAAAACTTGTGGAAGAACAGGGTGGAAGGGTTTCAAATACTGTTTCAAGGAGCACGGACTTTGTGATTGTTGGGGAAGAACCAGGTTCAAAATACAGAAAAGCTCTTGAATATAAGATTCCTATACTTAATGAGGAGCAATTTATAGATAAGTTAAAGGAATCATATGAATGAACTTATAAAAAAGCTTATAGAAGCTTTTAATGAATTGCCGGGAATAGGTGAAAAATCTGCAGAGAGAATAGTTTTTTATCTTCTTGATAAACCAGAAGAGAGGCTTTCTTATTTTATAGAGAGATTTAAAGAGCTGAGGGAGAAAATAAAAATATGCTCTCTGTGTAATAATTTTGATGAGGAGGACCCATGTAAAATATGCAGAGATGAAAGAAGGGAAAATGTTTTGATGATAGTGCCAACTCCTAAGGAAGTCTGGACCTTTGAAAAAACAGGAGAGTTTAATGGTAGATATTTTGTCCTCGGTGGACTTATTTCTCCTCTTGAAAACATATATCCTGAGGATTTAAAATTAAATTCACTTTTTAAGATTTTAAAGGAGAAAAAAGTGGAAGAAATAATTTTTGCTTTTCCGCCTTTACCTGAAGGTGAAGTCACAATCTATTTTTTAATTGATAAACTTAAAGGTTATAATCTTAAAATGACAAAATTTCGTTCAGGAATTCCACTTGGAACAACTTTTGATTATCTTGATAATTATACTTTGAGAGAAGTTTTAAAAAACAGGGAGGTGATAGAACTTAAATGAGTGAATATAAATATATTGAGGAAAGCTTTAAGAAAGTAGAGACAATTTTGAAAAAATTAAAAGAAACTTCAAATTCAAATGCTGTTTTACTTATTGATAAAGCAGGACAATTAATTACCTCTATAGGTGATATAAGTGGTTTTGATTTAGTTTCTTTTGCTACTCTTTCAGCTGCTGATTTTGGTGCAACAAGTCAGCTGGCAGAACTTATAGGAGAAAAAAGTTTTTCTTCCCTTTACCATCAGGGTGAAAAAAACTCCTTGTTTATTTCTCTTGTAGCAAATAGAGTTATTCTTGCTGTTCTTTTTGATTCCAAGACAACACTGGGACTTGTAAAAGTTAGAACCAAACATGCTTCTGAAGAACTGGAAAAAGTTCTTGATGAACTATTTGAGAAACTTAAGGTGGCACCTACAAAGGAAGTTTTTGATAAAAGTTTTATAAAAGAAGCAGAAGAAGAACTTGATAAACTTTTTGGACCTTAAGAAAAAATGGCTCTTATAAATTACGCTGCAAGAGAAATTAATGTTAAAATAGTGTATTATGGACCTGGGCTATCCGGGAAGACGACAAATATAAAATACATATATGAAAAACTTTCACCTGATCTTAAAGGGCAATTAGTTTCTGTTGCAACAGAACAGGAAAGAACCTTGTTTTTTGATTTTCTTCCTATAGATCTTGGAAATGTTAGAGGATTTAAAACAAGATTTCACCTATATACAGTTCCAGGACAGGTTTTTTATAATGCTTCAAGAAAGCTTATTTTAAAGGGTGTTGATGGTATAGTTTTTGTGGCAGATTCTCAGATAGAAAGGATGGATGAAAATATTGAAAGTTTTGAAAATATGATAGAAAATCTTGAGACCTATGGGTTAAAATTAGAGGATATACCCTATGTAATTCAATACAACAAAAGAGATTTACCCAATGCTGCTTCAATTGAAGAACTTCAAAAGAATTTAAATAAAGATAGTGTTCCCTATTATGAAGCAGTCGCAACAGTTGGAAAAGGTGTTTTTGAAACTTTAAAAGAAATAGCAAAGATGGTTATAAGACACTTATCAAGTAAAACTCCTGCGTGAATTTTAAAATTTCCTGTATTACAACAGGAAGTGAAATTTTAAGAGGTTTTAGAGTTGATTCAGACTTTTATTATCTTGCAAAAAAACTTGGGGAAATAGGAAAAGAAATTAGTTTTCATTTAACTGTTCCTGATTCAAAAGAGGAAATAAAAGAGGCTCTTTCTATTTGTTTAAAAAAGAGTGATATAGTTTTTATAATTGGTGGTCTTGGTCCAACTGTAGATGACTTGACAAGAGAAAGTATTTCTGAACTTTTAGAAATTCCTCTTATTTTTAACGAAGATGTTTTTAGAGAACTAAAAAAGAGAGAAGAAAGTTTATCTGAAAAGGAACACAGAAAGTATGGTCTTTTTCCTGGGGGTTCTAAATTATATATAAACGAAGTAGGTCTTGCTCATGCTTTTCTTATAGAAAAAGATGGAAAAAAAATATTTGCTTTACCAGGTCCAAAAAATGAATTTGAGTATACTCTGAATAAAATTTTGAAAGATTTTGAAGTTGATGAAAGTTATTTGGTTTTGTATTTTGATTTACCTTTTAAAAAAGAGATTGAGATTCAAGATAGATTAAAGGATAAAATAGATTTAAATTTTCTTTTTTTCCTTCCCTATACAGGTGGTGTTATTCTTGGAATCAAGGGAATTAAAGAAGAGGTATTAAAAATTAAAGAGATTATTAAGGATGAATTTAAAGAGGAGATTTCTTCAGAAGGTCCCCTTATGTTGGAGGAAGTTGTTGGAAAATTATTAAAGGAAAAAAGTAAAACTATAAGTGTAGCAGAAAGTTGTACAGGTGGTCTTTTAGCTTCAAGGATTACAGATGTTCCAGGAAGTTCAGAATATTTTATAGGTGGGGTGGTTGCTTATTCAAATGAAATAAAGAAAAAAATTTTGAAAGTTAAAGAAGAAGATCTTTTAAAATTTGGTGCTGTTTCTGAGCCTGTTGTAAGGGATATGGCAAAGAATGTAAGAGAAATTTTTAATTCAGATTTTGGGCTTTCTATTTCAGGTATAGCAGGTCCTACCGGGGGAACAAAGGAAAAACCAGTGGGAACAGTTTATTTTTCAATTTCCTATGAAAAAGAGAATTTAGTTTTTAAAAAGTTATTTAAAGGAACAAGGGGAGAGATTAAATTTCAGAGTTCTCATTTTATATTGAATGAGTTGAGAAAATTGCTTTTAAAACTTTAATATTTATATATAAAGTAGTAAAGAAAAATGAAAAGGATAAAAAGAATCGGTGAAATGCTTATAGATGCAGGAGTTATCAATGAGGAACAGTTAAAAAAAGCTCTTGAGATGCAGAAAAAAAATGGTAAGAGGCTTGGTTCTATTTTACTTGAACTTGGATATGCTTCTGAGGATGATATTTTAAAAGTTTTAGCAGAGCAGTATGGGAATGTTCCGGTAGCAAAAGCCAAGCATTTTGAAAACATTCCAGAGGATGTGATAAAACTTATTCCTCCTCATGTGGCTGCAAGGTATGATGTTATACCACTTGCAAAAAAGGGGAATAAGTTATTCCTTGCAATGGCTAATCCGGATGATCATTTTGCAATTGAGGATGTCAGGTTTTTAACAAAGCTTGAAATTGTTCCTCTTATTAGTCTTGAAGATTACATTAAAGATGCAATTAAAAAATATTATAAGGTTGAAGATATGATGGATCAGATAGTTAAGATTGAAAGTGAGGATATGGGAATAGAGGTAATTAGTGGAGGATCCGGGATAGAAAAGAGAACAGGTTCTGGAGCAATAGAAGAATCATTTGATAATTTAACTGGTAAAAATCTTGATTTAAGTATAGAAGAAGTTCTTTTAACTTCTGATGATGATAAAAGTTTGACTCATGATAAAGTAGAGGATGAAGCAGAAGATATTACGAGCATAAAGGATGAAACATCACCTGTTGTAAAACTTGTAAATGCTATTCTTCTTGAGGGAATAAGAAGAAAAGCTTCTGATATACATATTGAACCCTACGAAAAAGATTTAAGGGTTAGATATAGGATTGACGGTGTATTGCAGGAGGTTTTAAAGAGGGATGTAAAATTAATAAGACCTATTGTAGCAAGAATAAAAGCAATGGCGAAAATGAAACTGGAAGAAAAGAGAAGACCACAGGATGGAAGAATAAGGCTAAAGTTGGGAGATAAGAGGATTGATGTTCGCGTTGCTACTGTTCCAACGGTTTATGGAGAAAAAGTTGCTATGAGAATCTTGGATAGGTCTGCAATAGAGTTAAATTTAGATGCTCTTGGATTTGAGGAAGAATCCTTAAAAATTTTCAGAAAAGCTCTTAAAAATCCCAATGGAATAATTCTTGTTACAGGACCTACTGGAAGTGGAAAAACAACCACCCTATATTCTGCTCTTCAGGAACTCAACTCAATAGATGTTAATATTTCCACTGTGGAAGATCCTGTTGAGTTTACACTTCATGGTATAAATCAGGTTCAGGTAAAGGAAGAGGTAGGTATGACTTTTGCTGCTGGTCTAAAAGCTTTTTTAAGACAGGACCCTGATATAATAATGGTAGGAGAAATTCGTGATCTTGAGACAGCAGAAATCGCTATAAGGGCATCTTTAACAGGTCACCTTGTTTTATCCACTGTTCATACAAACACAGCTGCTGCAACTGTTACCCGTCTTGTAAATATGAATATTGAACCTTTCTTAATTGCCTCAACTCTTTTAGTTGTGGTTTCTCAGAGACTTATCAGAAAAATTTGTGAGAATTGCAAGGAGGAATATAAACCAGAAGATATAGTTTTAGATTTATCTCCTGAAAACCCAGATAGATTAAAAGGGGCTAAATTTTACAGGGGAAAAGGGTGTGAGAAATGTTTTAAAACAGGATATAAAGGAAGAACTGGACTCTATGAAGTGATGCCAATAACAAGGAGAATAAGGGAACTTATATTAAAAAAGGCTCCTACCTTTGAAATTGAAAAAGCTGCAGTGGAGGAAGGTATGATTACTCTAAGAGAGGCAGGAATAAGGAAAGTTTTGAGAGGTATAACGACACCGGAAGAAGTTTTAAAAGAAACAAAAATTGAATAAATTATGGCTCTAAAAATTGGAGAACTTTTAATAAAACACGGTCTTATAACAAAGGAGCAACTTGAAGAGGCATTAAAAAAACAAAAAGAACTTGGTAAAAGGCTCGGTTCAACCCTTGTAGAACTTGGTTATATTACTGAAAAACAGCTTGTTGAGGTTCTTGCAAAACAGCTTGGTGTCCCTGCCATTGATCTTTCTGATATAAAAATTCCTGATGAAGTTTTAAAACTTTTACCTCCTGATATCTGTTTTCAGTATGAGGTTCTTCCCCTTGCAAGAAAAGCAAATATTCTATTTCTCGCTATGGTTGATCCCTCAAATATTCAGGCTCTTGAGAATGTTAAATTTATAACAGGACTAGATGTAGAACCAGTTATTGCTGCAGAATCAGCTCTTAGAAGATCTCTTGAAAAGTTTTTCCCGGCTTATAAAAAGGAAATAGCAAAGATAGAAGAATTGAAGAAAAAAGAAAAAGAAGAGGAACTCATAGGATTTGATTTAGAAGATGTGGAAGTAGAGGATTATGAGGAAAATCTTGATGAAAAAGAGATTTTAAAGTTAAGTAAAGATACCCAGATAACGAAAATTGTTAATAAAATAATAAAAGATGCTGTTACAAAAAGAGCCTCTGATATTCATATTGAACCTTTTGAAAAGGTTTTAAGAGTTAGGTTGAGAATAGACGGTGTTTTGCAGGTTTATGCAGATCTCCCCCAGAGATTGAAAACAGGAGTTGTTTCAAGGATAAAGCTTATGTGCAGTCCTAATCTTGACATATCGGAAAGAAGAAAGCCACAAGATGGGAGAATTCAATTAAAATTAAAGGATGATAATGGTAATGAGAGAATGATTGATTTTCGTGTTTCAGTTGTTCCTACGGTTTTTGGTGAAAAGGTGGTAATGAGGATTCTTGATAAATCAGGGCTTAGTCTTGATCTTAAGGTGCTTGGGTTTGAGGAAGATGATCTTCAAAGATTTTTAAAAGCAATTCATTCACCTTATGGAATAATACTTGTAACAGGTCCTACAGGAAGTGGCAAAACAACAACTCTATATTCAGCTCTTTCTACCATTAATACCCCTGATAGACAAATTATAACGATAGAGGACCCTGTTGAATATAACATAGAAGGGATAAATCAGGTTCAGGTTAATAGAGAAGTTGATCTTGATTTTGCAAATGCTTTAAGGGCTTTTTTAAGACAGTCTCCTGATGTTATTCTTGTGGGAGAGATAAGAGATTCAGAAACAGCTGAAATAGCAATAAGAGCTGCACTAACAGGTCATCTTGTTTTTTCAACAATACATACAAATGATGCTCCAACAACGATTGACAGGTTAGTTGATTTAGGTATTCAACCTTATTTGATTGCCTCTTCTGTGATATTAATTCAGGCTCAAAGACTTGTAAGAAGAATCTGTCAGAAATGTAAAAGAGAAGTTACTTATGATCCTGAACTTATAAAAGAACTTGGAATATCGGAAAAAGAGATTCCAAATATGAAATTTTATAAAGGGGAAGGTTGTGAAGTCTGCAATAATACAGGTTATAAAGGAAGGATAGGTATATACGAGGTTATGACAATATCACCAAGAATAAGAGAGATGATTTTAAATCGTGCGACATCGGACCAGATAAGGGAGGTTGCAAGAGAAGAAGGTATGCATACTTTGAGGGAGGATGGAATAAGAAAAATTTTAAAGGGTATAACAACTCTTGAAGAAGTTTTGAGAGTTACAGCAGGAGGAGAAGAATAAAAATGGGTTCAAACCCTTTATTAAAGAAAGGAATAAAAAATGGCTGAAAATGTACCCAAAAGAGCGGAAGTTAAAAAACCTGAAGTAACACCGGAGGCTGAGGATAAAAAAACAAAGGTTCAAATGCTTTCTCTTTTACAGGAGATGGTTCAGAGAGGGGCAACCGACCTTCATATTTCTGCTGGTGCACCACCTATGTTTAGAATTGATGGTGTTCTTATTCCTTCTTCGTACCCACCTGTTACTCCTGAACAGGCACAGGCTCTTGCTTATTCAGTTATGAGAGATGAGCACAAGAAAAAATTTGAGGAGGAATGGGAATGTGATTTTTCTTTTGGAATTTCAGGACTTTCAAGATTCAGGGCGAATGTATACAAACAGAGAGGAACAGTTTCAATTGCTATAAGAACTATACCTTTCAGAATCAGAAGTTTTGAGGAACTTGGAATACCACCTGTTATTCCAGAACTTGCAACAAGACCAAAGGGACTTATTCTTGTAACAGGTCCAACAGGTTGTGGTAAATCAACAACCCTTGCAGCACTAATAGACAAAATTAATTCAGAAAGAAGATGTCATATTATTACAATTGAAGACCCTATAGAATATCTTTTTGCAAATAAAAAAGCTTTAATCTCACAGAGACAGGTTGAAAGTGATACAAAATCTTTTAAAGCTGCTTTAAAGTATGCTTTAAGACAGGATCCAGATGTTGTTATGATAGGTGAGATGAGAGATTATGAAACAATAGCTGCTGCATTAACTATTGCAGAAACAGGACACTTAACACTCGCTACATTACATACTAATTCAGCTGTTGAATCTGTTAACAGGATTATCGATGTTTTTCCACCACATCAACAACAGCAAGTAAGAGCTCAACTTGCCTTTGTTTTGCTCGGTGTTGTTACTCAGGCTCTTTTACCAAAAATTGGAGGTGGAAGAGTTCTTGCCTGTGAAGTTCTTGTGGCAACACCTGCAGTTAGGGCTTTAATAAGGGATAATAAATTGCATCAGATTTATGGAGTAATTCAGGCTTCTCAGAAATTTGGAATGCAGACAATGAATCAGTCTATATTTAAACTTTATATGGAAAGAAAAATTACATTAGAGACAGCACTATCTTTTTCGCCCAACCCTGAAGAACTTGAGCAGATGATAAAAGAAAAATTGCCATCAGTGAGATAAAATTTTTTGGAGAAAGGACTTTTTGAATCCTTACTCTACTCAGAGTCTTTATTAAAACCCTATAAGATTATTTATGATATTGAAGATTTTGTTTATGAAGTCTTGTCAGAGGAATTAAAAAGTTTAATTAGTAATTTCAAAAGGGAATTTGATTCTCCTCTTGTAATTTTTGATGTAGAGAAGATTTCAGATTATGATACTTTAAAGAAGATTTATGATGAATATAAAAAAGAATTGAAAGGTTTTTGGAAGGAATTGCTGGAATATCTTTTTTATAAAATATCAAGAAAACTTTTTAATGGTAAGAGAAAATTTGGAACAAAATGGGATGAATTTTTAGAATTAAGTCAAAGTTTTGAACTTCTTGATATAACTTCCTTAAGTGAAATATTGACTAAAGAAGAACTTTCAATTAGTCTTTTTACCCTATTTATTACCTTTATTATTTATGAATTACAAAGATATGAAATTATAGATAGGTTAAGTGTACAAGAAAAGGAAGTATGTAAAAAAATTGTAAAATGGAATCAGAGAGTTTTTAAATTACTTGAACCAGAAATTAATAAAAATGAAAAAGATGATAAAATTTTGGAGACAAAAAGAGAGTTATTGAAATTTTTTGATGAAAAGATAAAGGAGATTAAAGATGACCTTGAAAAAGAAAATATATTTGAACTTTCAGATAAATTAAGCCGAGAATTTACAAAAATTCTTAGATTTACATCTATCACTTTAAAGGATAGGTTAAAGGATTTAATTAAAAAAGAAAATCCCTTACCCCTAATTCCTGAGAATCATATATTCTATATTTTGAAATTTTTTAGAGCTTTTGAAAAATTACATCTTGATTTTAAGGATTTCGAAAAAGATTTAAAATTATTATTTGTTGAGGGGTATAAATTTTTTAAAGGAGAATCTTCTCCTTTTTTTGATAGATTTTTGGAAAGAAAAATTCTTGGAATAGATATTAATCTAACAGAATTTTATTCAAAAAATGTTCATTTTGTAAAGGATATTCTTCAAAAAATTTTTGAATTGAAACTGATGGAGAAAAAAATTTTAATAAGACCTCTTGAAAATCCTTATGAAGATGCTAAAAAAAGTGATTCTTTTGTTTATTTTTCTTTGATTCCAAGAGGAGCTTTTATAAAACTTAAAAATTTAAAAAGAATAAAAGTAAAAATTGAGGAACCTAAAAAATTTAAAGATTTTTTAAAGAAATATAAAAATGTAATTTCAGTTTTAGTATATGATATAAGGGGTTCAACATTTATGTCTCTGACTCTCTTTAATGCTGAAAAAGAACTATCACTAAAAAAGAAATTTCAAGAAATAATGAAAAACTCTATAATTTCTTATGGGGGATTTCCAGTTAAGGAAACAGGTGATGGAGGTATTGCCTTTTTTTCTGAAAACTCAGGAAAATTATATAAGGAAGTTTTTGAGGAAAGTGTTTTGAGCGGACATAGAATGAGATTCCAAAAGGCTGTTTCAGAACAGGTGCTCATAAAGCCTGGCGAAAATTCAGGTGAAAGAGCTCTTTTATGTGCCCTTGAACTTCTTGAAAAATCAGAGGAATTTATAAGAAAAAATTATTCTGAATACAGGGGATTTTTCCCCGATGCTCTCGGTATAGATAAACCCTTGAAGAGCCTATTTAGACTCGGAGTCGGAATTTTTTCCGGTAAACTGGAAAAGGATATTTATTTATCTTTTAATTCATATGGTGATTTTGATATTCAGGGACCAGTTCCAAACCTTGCTTCAATTCTCTCAGAGATAAGATTTCCTGAATTTTCAAGCATTCTTTTTGATATTGGGACTTTGGCCAATGTTCTTATTAATTCAAATATAATTGAAGTAGAGGAGGATATTAAAGAAATTGATTTAAAAGATTTACTTTTAGAGGGTAAAACTTTTAAAATAAAGAATAAAAATTTTTTAATAAGTAATCTGGGGTATATTGATCTTGAAGAAGGAAATAAGGATAAAATTTTTAAGATGGAAGAAATCAAAGAAATTGATTTTTTAAATGATTTATTTGTAATTGAAAATAAAAAAGGGATTCCAATTTATGGCGGAAGAAGATAAATTGAAAATTTTACTCGGTAATTTCCCTTATATTTTGAATTTTTTGTGGAATAAGAATAAAACAAAATTGATACTTAAAGAAATATTAAATTCTAATAAAAAGAGTTTTTTTCTTTATAAAAAAATTAAAGACAAATATGTTCTGATTGAGTGTATGAATTTAGATAAAAGTCTTCTGCCCGAAGAGATTGAATACAGGGATATACATTTTAAGGAAGTTCCTTATGTTTCTTCTTTAATTTTTGAAGAGTTAAAGGATTCAATAATTTTTCCCTTTTTTAGTTACGACAAAACAATAGGTTTTATAGGAACAAGGGAAAAGGATTTGAAAGATGATGAAATTTTGTTTTTTTATTTCCTTTCACTTTTATACGAATTAATTGATTTTCAGGAAAAAATAGAGAACCTTGTTACCAAGGATGATCTTACAGATTTAAGCAATTCAAAGTTTTTTCTTGTCTCTTTAAGAACACTTTTAAGTGATAGGAGTAATTTTCCAGTAACGGTTATCTTTATGGACCTTGATAATTTTAAGGAGATAAACGATTTACACGGTCATTTTGTGGGTGGAAGGGTTTTGCAGAAGGTGGGGGAATTTTTAAAGAACTTTTTCATTTCCAGTGATTATTCTTATGCAATAATTTCAAGATATGGTGGTGATGAATTTTCTTTTATTTTTCCAAAAACTTCCCTTGAGGAGGGTGTTGTTATTGCTAATACTATACGAAGGGAACTTGAGGAAAATAAAATTTATGTGAGGGAAGATCTTTCATTCAATATTAAAGCAAGTTTCGGTGTTTCAAGTTTTCCTGTTTCTACTGATAAACCTGAAAAACTTCTTGTTCTTGCAGATAGGGCTCTTTTTGAAGCTAAAAAGATGGGAAAAAATTCCGTTTTTTCTATACCACCAGTTGAAAAATAACAAGTTTAAAATTATATTATTATTGGGTTCAATTCCTTAAAAATTTGGAAAAAAATAATGACAAAGCATCAAATTATACAGATAATACATAAAGAAACTGGTCTCCCGAGAAAAGATGTAAAGATTGTGGTTGAAAAGTGTATAGATATAATAAAAAATTCCCTTTTATCAAAGGAAAAAGTATCCTTAAAGGGATTTGGTATATTTAAGGTTAAATGGAGAAAACCAAGAACAGGAAGGAATCCTGCTACAAAAGAAAAAGTTCCAATTCCTGCAAGGTGGAGAATAGTTTTTGAACCTTCACCTAAAATGAAAATACCTGAAGAATGAAAGGGTTTAATTCCCTTTTTAATAATAAATAAAAAAATATGCCTTGCGGAAGAAAAAGGAAACTTAAAAAAATAAAAAAACATAAACTAAAAAAAAGAAGAAAAAAGATGAGACATAAAAAGAAAAAGTGAAGAAATTTGTAATAATTTCAGATACTCATATACCTAAGAGAGCAAAGGAATTGCCAAAAGAAGTTTTGAAAGAAATTGAAAAAAGTGAAGGGGTTATTCATGCAGGAGATTTTGTTTCAGAAGAATTTTATAGGTTTCTCGAAAAAAATTTTTTACTCCATGCGGTTTTTGGAAACATGGATGAACCCTTTTTATTTAAAATTTTACCCGAAAAAAAAATTTTTGAAATTGAAAACTTGAAGGTTGGGCTTTATCACGGAACAGGTGCACCTTTTGGAATAGAGAAAAGAGTTTTAAAAAAGTTCGAGGGAGATAATGTTGACCTTATTATATTCGGACACTCCCACCGAGTTTTTAATAAAAAAATGGGAAATATTCATCTTTTTAACCCAGGTTCAGTTTGTGATAAATTTTTTTCTTTTGTAAATACATATGGTATAATTGAGGTTGAAGGAAAAAAATTTGATATAAAGTTAATAAAGCTCTAAAATAAATTTTGATGATATTTTACGATTTTCTTGTTACAGGAATACCCACACCTTTAACTTATAAAAGTGAAAAAAAACTAACTAAGGGTTCATTATTTTATTTAAAAGTAAAGGGTAAAAAGAGAATCGGAATTACTCTTAAAGAAAATAAAAATCCGAGTATTGACTTTAGTAAAATCATAGATGTTAAAGAAGAGGATTATTTTGGTTTTACCTATCCAGAAAAAGTAGTTGATTTTATTTTATGGTGTAAAGATTATTACAGAACAAGTTTTGATAAGGTGCTTCAATTTTTTATACCTTCTTCATCGAGTTTTATTGAAAGGGAATTTTATGTTTTCAAAAAATTTGAAAAAAATCTTGAGGAAAAAGAAAAAATTATCCTTGAATTTATAAAAATTAAAAAAAGAGTTTCAAGGAAAAATTTAATTAAAAAATTCAAAAGTGGTGTTATAAGTTATCTCAAAAAATTAGAAAAGAAAAATTTAATTGAAAGGGAATTTTTATTCAAGAACAAAAAACAAAAATTTTTTGATTTTAAATTAAGTGAAATAAATTTACCAGATAAACCAACTGAAATTCAGAAAAGAATAATAGATGAATTTTTTGAGGAGAAGGATAAAAAAATTTTTTTAATCCATGGTGTAACAGGAAGCGGAAAGACTTTCATCTATAGAGAAATAGTAAAAAGATTTTTAAAGGAAGGTAAAAAGGCACTTATCCTTGTGCCTGAAATTTCCCTTTTACCTCAGATTGCTCCTTACTTTTTATTTAAAGATTTTAAGCTTTTTCTCTATGCCTTTATTCTTAATCCTGATGAAAAATGGGATGTTTTACATCATATACTTTCTGATGAACCCTGTGTAGTTGTTGGAGCAAGGTCAGCAAGTTTTCTCCCTTTTAAAGATCTCGGTGTTATTATAGTAGATGAGGAACAGGAAGAAAGCTATAAAGAAAAGGAAAGAGAACCATTTTATCATACAAGAGATATTTTAATAAAAAGGTCAGAGCTTGAAGATATACCTATAATTTTTGGAACGGCAACTCCTTCATTAGAAATTTATAATAAATCAAAAGTTGAAGGAAAATATTTTTTTATACCTGAAAGAATATCCGGCTATAGAAATCCTAAGGTAGAGATTATCTCCTTAAGAGCTGAACCAGGTCGTTTTTATTTAACAGGTAAATTACTTCAAGATATTGAGGAAGTTTTAAGCGAGAATAAAAGGGTGATTTTATTTATAAATAAAAAGGGATTTGCTCATTTTATGCAATGTAAAACATGTGGATTTATACCTTTTTGCCCGAATTGTTCCATTTCACTTACCTACTATAAAAGGAAAAATTTACTTTTGTGTCACTTTTGTTCATGGAAAGAGGAGGCTCCGCAGGTTTGTCCAAATTGTAAATCTATAAATTTAAAAACTTCTTCTTTTGGAACTGAGAAAATTGAAGAGGAATTAAGATCTTTATTTCCCAAAAGAATTATTAAAAGAATGGATAGGGATGCAATATCTGGAAGAAAAAAAGTATTTGAAGTTTTTGATGATTTTATTAAAGGAAATATTGATATACTTGTAGGAACCCAGATGGTTATAAAGGGGCTTGATAATCCAAGTGTCGGACTTGCTGCCTTTTTATGTGCAGATGAAGATTTGAATTTTCCTGATTTCAGAGCAAGGGAAAGGATGTTTCACAGATTAATTCAATTAATGGGTAGAGTCAGAAAGGAAGGTAAAACAATTATTCAAACCTATAATCCTGATGAAAAAATTTTTGAAAAGGTTTTGAATTTTGATATTGAAGGTTTTTATAAAGAGGAACTTGAAGAAAGGAAAAAATTCAAATACCCACCCTTTTCAAATCTCATTTTAATAGAAACAAATACAAAAATTCCTGAGGATGGTGAGGATATATTGAGATATATAAAAGAGAAAATTAAAAAAAGTTCCCTTCCCCTTGAAATTTTAGGTCCTTCTGTACCCCCGATAGCAAAAATCAAAGGCTTTTACAGGAATAGATTGATATTGAAAGTGGAAGATAAAAATTTAATTAAAAAGGTTTTAGACCTTGTTCCTTTAAATTCAAAAATTAAGCTGGATTTAAACCCCTATGATTTTCTTTAAGATTAAATTTTTATCAAAAGTTTTTAAATCACAACTAAAGTTTTTACATAAAAAATAGGTTGTTTTCTCATCTATTTTTTTATAAATTTCATCCTCTTTTTGTTTCAAAATTAAGAGTATAAAAGGCTCAAATATCTTATTGATTTTTAAATTTAATTCAATTGCATCTTCTTTATTACCTAATATCACAAGTTGAGTATTTTCATTAAAATAAAAAATGTTACTTAAAAGAAAAGAAAAAGCATAGGGGGCTTCTTTTAAAAAATTGAATAGTGTTTTTAATGTTTTATGAGAGAAATTGTAATATTTTTCTTCACCTGTTATGAAATATAGTTTTATTAAATTGGAGAGCATAACAGAGTTTCCGGAAGGGTAAGAAGATTCAAAAATTGATTTATTTTCAAAAGGCAAATCATTTTTTTCTGTTTCTGTAAAATTAAATATGTAATTTTCTTTATTTAAGAATTTTTCAATAACATAATCTGTATAATAAACAATCTCATCAATTAGTTTATCATCAAAAATTGTTTCATATAATTCAATAAGTGCCCATATGAAAAAGGAATAGTCATCTAAGAATCCTTCTAAATTTGTTTCTCCCTCTATGTTTTCATGAAATATTTTTTTATTTTTGATTAAATTGTTTTTTATGAAGTTATAGATGTTAAGTGCAGAATTTAAAAATTTTTCTTTATCTGTAACCTTGTATAATTTCAAAAGTGAAATCATTAAAAGAGAGTTCCAGTCAGTTAGAATTTTATAATCGGTAAAAGGTCTTATTCTTTTTTCCCTTATTTTTAAAAGTTTTTTTCTTATATTTATCCATTTTTTTTGATTTTCTTCCTCAATTAATTTTTTTGAATGAAAAATAATTTTATTTTCAAAATTTCCTTCATTATTTATTTCAAAGTATTTTTTTATAAAATCAAATTCTTCTTTATCTAAATTCTTTTCTAATTCTTCATAATTCCATAAGTAATATTTTCCTTCAATTCCCTCTGAATCTGCATCAATACTTGTAAAATAAGCTCCATCCTTATTTTTCATTTCCCTTTCAAGAAATTCAAAGATCTCAAGAGCTGTATTTAAATAAAAATTATTTTTTGTAACTTGGTATGTTTCAATGTAAGATAAAATTAAAAGTGCTTGGTCGTATAACATTTTTTCAAAATGTGGGACTCTCCATTCCTTGTCCACTGAGTATCTGAAAAAACCAAAGCCTATCTGGTCAAATATTCCCCCTTTCCTCATATTTTTAAGGGTTTCTTCTACCATTAAAATTGCCTTTTTTTCTCCTTTAACTTTATAATACCTTAAAAGAAAATAGTTATTTTGTGGTGTGGGAAATTTAGGTGAATATCCAAATCCACCATTTACTTCATCAAAATTTTCTTCATAATATAAAAATAATCTGTCAAAAATACACTTAAACTCTTCTTTTTTTATTTCAATTTCAAGTGGAAATAATTTTTCTTGCCTTTCAAAATTTTTTATTATGTTATCAGCATAGGTTTTTATTTCCTCTTTTTTTTCTTCCCATAATTTTATTATTTCTTCTAAAATATCAATAATTCCTCTTAATCCGAATTTCTGAGTTTTAGGAATATAGGTAGAGATAAAAAAGGGTTTTTTATCAGGAGTCATAATAATTGTGAGTGGCCATCCGCCTTTATTTGTCAGGTAGAAGGATAAATTCATATAAAAGTTATCAATATCTGGTCTTTCTTCTCTATCAACTAAAATTGATATAAAGTTTTCATTCAATATTTTTGCAACTTCTTCATCATAAAAACTTTCCTCTTTCATGACATGACAAAAGTGACAGGAGGAATACCCTATGGATAAAAAAATTGGTTTATCTTCTTTTAAAGCTTTTTCAAAGGCTTCATAAGACCAAGGATAGAAATTAACAGGTGAATCAGCGTAAGACCTTAGGTAGGGACTTTTTTCTTTTTTTAATTTATTTAGCTTCAAATTTTTAATTTAAACCCATTTTATAGAACAACCTATTGAGGGTTTTTGAATCTCAGGGGGTTTTTCATCATTAATGAGTTTGAAACAGGCTTCTTTTAATTCTTCTCTTGTTACAAGATTTTCATCCTTCCAGTTGTCATCAAATCTTCCGTGGTAAAAAAGTCTCATGTTTTTATCAACTAAATATATATCAGGGGTGCATTGAGCTTTATAACTTTTTGCTATTTCCTGAGTTTCATCAACAAGGTAGGGAAAAAAAATTCCCCATTCTTTTATTTTATTTTTCATTTCTTCAACAGAATCCTCGGGATATTCAGAATTTTTTGAGTTAGGATTTATTGCTACTGTGTTTATCCCTTTACTTTTTATTTCTCTTCCAAGTTTTAAAAGTCTTGGCCATATAGCCCTTGCGTATGGACAGTGATTACAGGTAAAAACAATTAGTAATCCCTTTTCTCCCATTAGTTCTTTTGAGGAAAATTTTTTTCCAAAAGGGTCCTTTAATTCAAAATCAGGCATTTCTGTTCCTATTGGAATTATATAAGATTCTACTGCCATTTTAAACTCCTTTTAAATTTTTAAAGAATATGGAATTGAACCAATTTATAAATATAATGGAAATATTTTTATGTTTCAAGGTTTAAAAGTTTATTCTTTTTTTATTTCCGTTTTACCTGGAATATACCCCCAGAGTTCCTTTATTATTTTCCTTATTCTTTCAATGCATCTTTCTTTTCCCAGAAGCTCCATCAATTTGAAAAGAGAGGGTCCAACTTTTCTACCTGTCATTGCAAGTCTAAGTGGATGGATTAAAAAGGCATGTTTCTCTCCAAGATTATCAGCCACTTTTCTTACCACTTCTTCTATTATCTTTTCATTCCATTCTGAGAGTTTTGCAAATTCACTTTTTATTTCCTCAAGACCTTCGAATACCTTTGGATTTCCGAAGTATCTTTCAACTGCTTCAATATCGTATCCAAATTCATCTTTATAAAAGTATTCGATTAAATAAGGTATATCTTTTAAAACTTTTGCCCTTTCCCTTGTGAGTTCTATTGCTTTTTTTAAATAATCTGTATCTTTTTCAAATTCCTTTTTCCACCATTTTTCTTTTCTTAAAAATTCAATAGAAATTTTTATAAGTTCATCCAGATCCTTTCTTTTTATATATTCTGAATTAAGCCACAATAATTTATTCCTATCAAAAATACTTGCACTTTTTCTGCAATCTTTTATATCAAATATTTTTATCATTTCTTCCTTTGATATTATTTCTCTGTCCTCACCAGGAGACCAGCCAAGGAGTGCAAGAAAGTTAAATAAAGCTTCGGGTAAAAATCCTTCTTCCTTATATTCAAGAACAGAAGTTGCCCCGTGCCTTTTTGATAATTTTTTTCTGTCAGGTCCTAAAATCATTGGTAAATGTGCAAATTCTGGAATCTTAAAACCAAGGGCATTGTATAAAAGTATTTGCTTGGGCGTATTTGAAATATGGTCATCACCTCTTATAACATGGGTTATGCCCATATAGTTATCATCTATTACACAGGCAAAATTGTAAGTGGGGGTTCCATCGCTTCTTAATATTATGAAATCTTCAATTTCCTCATTTTTAAAGACAATTTCTCCGTGAATTAAATCAATAAATTTTGTTTCACCTTCAGGTATATAAAATCTAATAGTTTTTTCTTTTCCTTCCTTTAAAAATTTTTCAATTTCTTCCTTTTCCCTTTTTAAACATTTTCTTGAATATTTAATTGGTTTTTTTTCAAGTTTCTGCAAATTTCTTTCTTCTTCAAGTTCTTTTTCTGTGCAGAAACAAAAGTAGGCTTTCCCTTCTTTTACAAGTTTTTCTGCGTATTCTTTATAAATATTAATCCTTTTACTTTGAAATACTATTTCTTCGTCCCATTCAATTCCAAGCCACCTAAGACCATCAAGTATTATAAGAGTCCATTCTTCTTTTGATCTTTCAACATCTGTATCTTCTATTCTTAATAAAAATTTTCCTCCTCTATTTTTTGCATATAGGTAATTATATATAGCAGTTCTAACTCCTCCTACATGAAGAACACCTGTTGGTGAAGGGGCAAATCGTAGTCTTACACTCATAATTTTGATTATAAGTTATAAAAATCTTAAAATTAAATTATGGGAAATATATTTTCACAATTTAAAAATAGAATCAGGGAGGGGGATTTTGAGATTCCTTCTACAATTCCTGAATACCTTAAAAGAAAAAGACCCCCTCGTATTCCTGATTTAAAGGAAAATGAAGTTATAAGACACTTTGATAGACTTGGAAGAAAAAATTAT
Source organism: candidate division WOR-3 bacterium (assembly GCA_039803925.1). NCBI lineage: Bacteria > Pseudomonadati > Caldifarciminota > Caldifarciminota bacterium. Next base: position 27,034 of record JBDRZL010000006.1, read on the forward strand.
TCTGTAGATTACGGGTTTTATCCTCTTGGTTCCTGTACAATGAAATATAATCCAAGGTTAAATGAGGAGCTTGCAAGTATCCCAAATTTTACAGAACTTCATCCCCTTCAGCCTGCTTTTACAGTTCAGGGAATTTTGAAAATAGCTAAAGAACTTGAAAATTTTCTCTCTTTAATTTCAGGTATGGATGCAATTACATTACAACCTGCTGCAGGTGCTCATGGCGAGCTTGTAGGAATGTTAATTGTAAGGAAATATCATACAGAAAAAGGTAATCCGAGAAAATTTGTTTTAATTCCGGATTCAGCACATGGAACAAATCCAGCCTCAGTGACTCTTGCAGGTTACACAGCTTTAGAAATAAAGTCAAATTCTCAAGGTCTTGTTGATATTGATGAGCTAAGAAAAAAGGTAAATGAAGATGTTGCTGCCTTTATGATAACAAATCCAAATACCCTTGGTTTGTTTGAATCCAATATAAAACTTATATCTGAGATTTTACATGAAAAGGATATTCTCCTTTATATGGATGGAGCAAATTTAAACGCACTGCTTGGTATAACAAGACCAGGAGATTCAGGAGTTGATATTTTGCACTTTAATTTACACAAAACTTTTTCTACACCTCATGGAGCAGGAGGTCCTGGTTCAGGTCCAATAGGTGTTAAAAAGTTTCTTGAAAAATATCTTCCAGTTCCAAGAATTGTTGAAAGAAAAGGTAATTTTGAACTTTCCTATGATTTTCCCCATTCAATAGGTAAAGTTCATGCTTTTTACGGTCATCCACTTATATGGATAAGAGCCTTTGCCTATATTTTAAGAATAGGCAGGGAAAATTTAAGAAAAATTGCTGAATTTGCAATTTTAAATGCCAATTATTTAAGAAGGAAACTTGAAAAATATTTTGAAAATCCTTATTCTGATAGACCATCAATGCATGAGTTTGTTTTATCTGCTGAAAACATTAAAAGAAAATACGGTGTTAAAGCACTTGATATTGCTAAAAGACTCCTTGATTATGGATTTCATGCTCCAACTATGTATTTTCCTTTAATTGTTAAAGAAGCTTTAATGATTGAACCCACTGAAACAGAATCCCTTGAAACTCTTGATGCTTTTGCTGAAGTGATTGAAAAGATAATGAAGGAGATTGAGGAAAATCCTGACCTTGTAAAAAATGCTCCTCATAATGCTCCGGTAAAAAGGTTAGATGAGGCAAAAGCAAATAAGGATCTTGATGTAAGGTATACTTTTAGTGAGTAATAATTTAAATAATAAAGAAATTTATGATGACCTTATAGAAAAAATTGCAAGGAGAATTTGTGATTTAAGATTAGAGACAATTTTTATAATTATATTTGAGTCAATAAAACCTCTTTCCTTTATTGCTTCAAGTGCTCTTGTTGCTTTTGAACCGATAATAAATTCAATTTTTTCTTTTAAGGATTACGAAAGGTTTTACAGAATGCTTGAGGATAGAGAAAATATTGAGAAACTCATAAGAAAAATTGAGGAGCTTTCAGAAAAAAAAGTGAAAAATTGAAATAATAATATAATAAATTTTAAAATAAAAAGGGTTCAAACCCTTTTAAAAATATTAATTTAATATGGAGAGAGAACTCAGACGGATCCTTGCAACTGATTGTGGGAGTACCACGACAAAGGCTATTTTAATTGAAAAAAGAGGTGATAGATATTGTCTTGTTGCAAGAGGTGAGGCACCTACTACAGTAGAAAAACCTTTTGAGGATGTTACAAAGGGAGCTTTAAATGCTTTTAGGGAACTTGAAGAACTAACAGGAATTCAGATTCTGGATGGAGAGAAAATAATAAAAGGAGCAGAAGAAAAAAGGGGTGTTGATTTATATGTTTCAACTTCTTCAGCAGGTGGGGGACTTCAGATGATGGTTGCAGGGGTTGTAAAGAGTATGACAGCTGAATCTGCAGCAAGAGCAGCTCTCGGTGCAGGTGCTATTGTAATGGAAACAATTGCTTCAAATGATGGAAGATTGCCTTATAAAAGGGTTGAACTTATAAGAGAGCTAAGACCTGATATGATACTTCTTGCAGGTGGAATTGACGGAGGAACAAAAAAACATGTAATTGAACTTGCAGAGTTAATAAGAGCTGCTGAACCAAAACCAAGATTTGGAATAAGCTACAAGTTACCTGTAATTTATGCAGGAAATAAGGATGCAAGGGAAGATATAAAAAAAATTTTAGATGATAAAACAGCTCTTTCTCTTGTTGATAATATAAGACCTGTTCTTGAGGTTGAAAATTTAAAGCCAGCAAGAGATAAAATTCATGACCTTTTTCTTGAACATGTTATGGCTCATGCTCCAGGTTATCCAAAACTTATGAGTTGGACTGATGTTCCAATAATGCCAACACCTGGGGCAGTTGGACTTTTAATGCAGAAAATAGCTGAAATGGAAGGTATAGAAGTTCTGGGAGTTGATATAGGTGGTGCAACTACTGATGTATTCAGTGTATTTCAGGGAATATTTAATAGAACTGTAAGTGCTAATCTTGGAATGAGTTATTCGATTTCAAATGTAATGGTTGAGGCTGGTATGGAAAATATACTTAGATGGATTCCATTTAAAATAAAGGAAAGTGAATTAAGAAACAGAATAAGAAATAAGATGATAAGACCAACAACAATACCTCAAACTCTTGAAGATCTCATAGTTGAACAGGCAATAGCAAGAGAGGCTTTAAGGCTTGCTCTTTTACAGCACAAGCAAATGGCTGTTGGTTTAAAAGGTATTCAGCAGGAAAGAACAATTTCTGATGTTTTTGCTCAGACAATGACAGGAGAAACACTTGTGAATATGATGACTTTGGGTATGATTATCGGTTCAGGAGGAGTTCTTTCTCATGCTCCGAGAAGAAATCAGGCTGCTTTAATGATGATAGATGCCTTTCAACCAGAAGGTTTCACTTATTTAACAGTGGATTCAATCTTTATGATGCCCCATCTCGGTGTTCTTTCAACAGTTCATGAAAAATCAGCTATGGAAGTTTTTGAAAAGGATTGTCTCATATGGCTTGGAACCTGTATAGCACCAAAGGGGATAGGTAAAAAGGATAAAAAAACATGTTATTTAAAGATAATAAAAGAAAATGGAGAAGAAATAGATATAGAAATTAAATTTGGTGGATTAAAAAGAGTTCCACTTGGAATAGGTGAAAAGGCTAAGGTGATAGCAGAACCAGAGAAAGGGTTTGATCTTGGAGAAGGTCCTGGAAAGAAAGTGGAAAGAGAGATAAGGGGTGGGGTGGTTGGAATTATACTTGATGGAAGGGGAAGACCTCTTGAAATTCCGAAAGATGAAGGGGAAAGGGTTAATATGTTTTCAGAATGGATTTTATCCCTTGATGTTTATCCAAAAGAAAGTTTCATTGAACTTTTAAAAAGATAAGGAGGTTTTAAAATGGAAAAAATTAAGATAAAAATTGAGGGAATGACCTGTCAGGGATGTGTGAGAAGTATAACAAAAGTTCTTGAAAGAATGGGAGCAAAGGAAATAAATGTATCCCTTGAAAAAAGTGAAGCAGAATTTATTATTGATGACATAGAGAAAATTGAAAGAATCAAAAAAGAAATAGAATTGATCGGATATTTGGTAAATTAAAAAATCTATAATTTATTCTCTTATAACCTGAATACGAACTACTTCAGTATTACCAATCCCATCCTGACCTGCAATTACAATTTCTTCTTCATTGGGTTCTATTTCAAGAACTTCTCCTGACCTTGTCCTGCCAATAAATTTTCCATTTAAAAACCAGAATATAGTATCTTTTTTTGATGAGGTAAAACCCATTAAGGGAATTTTTGATGCCCTTTTTATCCCCTTTGGAATTAAATATAAGGCATTATCAATAGGACTTACTATTTTCAATTTTTCCTTTTTTTCAACAATTTTAAAATCAGGGGGAAATTCAGGGGGTTTACCCTTACCACCTAAAATTTTCTGAACCGGTGGAGGAAATACAATAAAGGTTTTTTCAACAATTTCATTTTCCTTATAATTTTTATAAGGATTTGCTCTGTATCCTGTTTTCTTCTCTATAATAAACTTCTTATGAAATGGACATTCTATATAAGTGTGAGCATTCCTTAACATTGGTGCAAGTTTTGTTTCACTGCAAGCATTTCCTTTTTTATATCCTGAAAAGGCACATACCTCAACTGAATCTATTTCATTAATTGCTTCATATTCCCATTCAAAGAATCCATTAAAAGGTTTTTCTATTGCTTTTATTATATCAAACATTATCGGTGCAGCTAATTTTACTCCAATAATACTGTCAGAACCTTCACCACTAAAATTTCCAACCCATACACCAACTGTGAAGTCTTTCTCAAATCCAATTGACCATGCATCCCTTCTACCAAAAGAGGTTCCTGTTTTCCAGCATACCCTTCCTGACGGCATGACAAATCTTTTTAAATTTGGAGCCTCAGGTCTTTCTCTTTTTGATAATGATTTTAATGCTAAAAAACATGCCCCTTTGTTAAATAGTTCCTTTTCTTCTGTATTTTCATCCTCAATTAAAACATATTTACCATGCATACCACCTTTTGCAATTGTTACATATAAATTTGTTAAATCTAAAAGTCTAACATCCATACCACCTGTTATTATTGGAAGCCCGTATTTTTCAAAACTTAGAGGGCCTTCTAAACCAGCTTCCATTAATTTTTTAACAAATCTTGAGTAGCCGTATCTTTTTAAAATTAATATAAAGGGGATATTTAAAGAATTAGAAAGGGCTTCCTCAGCTTTTACAAGACCTTTAAAATCTTTCAAAAAATTTACAGGTTCAAAATCACCAAATTTGTAAGGTGCATCTTCAATAAGTGATAAAGGGTTTATTAGTCCATCTTCTATTGCAAGAATATAAAGAAAAGGTTTTAAAGTAGAACCAGGGGACCTGTAAGCATAAAAACCTCTCACCTCACCCTGATTTTCCTTATCAAAATAATCAAGAGAACCTATAACCCCCCTTACTTTTCTTGTTTTATTTTCAATTACAACTACACTTAAATTTGTCGCCCCCATATCCCTTATTCTCTTTTTGTAAGATTTTGCAATATTTTCAATTTTTTGTTGGATTTCCTTATCAATAGTGCTTTTTATATCGTTTTGAGAATAATTCAAAACAAGAAAATCACTTATATGTGGAGCATAAAAGGGAGTCTTTTTTAATTCAGGTATTTGTGCTTTTATTCCTTCAAGATAATCACTTTCACTTATTAGACCCTTATCAAACATAATTTTTAAAACCCTGTTTCTTCCTGTAATTTTATCTTTTTCCTTTTGAAATCTTATTGAAGGAGACTGGGGGAGTGAAACTAAAAAAGCAACCTCCTCAGGTGTCATATTAATAGGTAATCTTCCATAATAGAAAAGCATTGCAGCACCTATACCTTCAATGTTTCCTCCATAAGGTGCAATATTTAGGTATAGTTCAAGTATTTTCCTTTTACCGAGCCTTAATTCAAATTGAATTGCTCTAAAAATTTCAATCAATTTGTTTATTATTGTTCTTTCCTTTGGTTCAAGAATCCTTGCTAATTGCATTGTTATTGTTGAACCACCTGAAACAATTTTCCTTTCCTTTATGTTCTGAATGAGTGCCCTTAAAAGGGAAAAGGGATTAAAACCAGGATGATAATAAAAATATTTATCCTCATAGAGTATTGTTGTTTTAACAAAGAGTGGATCAATTTTTTCAAGGGGTATAAAGATTCTCCATTTTTCATCAGAGGTTATATAAACCCTCATTGGGGAACCATCTCTGAACCTAACAATTTTTGACCATTCAGGATTTATATTTTCAGGTAAGGGAATAGCATAAATTAAAAGAAGGAAAATAGAAACAAAAATTAAAAAAATTAAATATTTATTTTTTGTTAACTTTAAAATAAAAGGCATCGGAGTTACCCATTATTTCTGGATTATACATAACAAATCCTCTAACAGGAGAGGTATAGAATTTTCCAGGTGTTACAGCACGAGCTAAGTAGTAATAACAGAGAGTGTCACTTGTAACACTTCCAAATAAAATTATTCTGTCATCCCTTATATCCACATATGTAGGTGTCATTATATTTCTTCTTTTTACCCAGAAAGGTAAGCTTGTTTCCTCAATTCTTGGATTTACAATTTCAAGACCTGCCGGAATGGGTGATTCTATTGCAACATTTTCATAATATCCTGTTGATTTAACTAAAATTTTTATAACAAGTAAATCACCCTGTTCTGCGGTTTCAGTTTTTTCTCCTTTAAAGGTAAAAATTTTTCTCTTTAAATGAAGACCCTTTATTTCCTCTTTGAAATCTTCTTCTCTTTTAGAAAATCCAGAGTTTTCAATACATAGATATAAGTTTTCCTTTGATTTTATCTCAAGAAAAACTTTTTTACCACCTATATTTTTTAAGAACCATGAATAAACACCCTTTTTCTCATAGGGTTTATATTTTTTGCTATCAATTGAAATTTGAGCTTCATACTTTTCTCTTTCAAATCTTTCCATATACATTCCTAATCCTGCCAAACACCATGCAAGTTCTTGTGTTGTATAGTAAAAACTTTTTTTGGAAAGAGCTTCTCCAATTTCTATTAATAGTCTTTCTATTTCAGAATTAGAAGGGTCAATAGTCTGTGTAATAAATAATTTCATTCCTTTGTATTGAAGGGGACTATAAAAATCTTGGGAATATCTTCTTGTTTTTGGTTCTTCTTCCTTTAAAACCTTTTCAAGGAGATTTTTTGCCTCTTCTTTTTTACCTGCTTCATTTATTGCTCCACAAACAAAAATTCCGCTTGGAACATCAAATTTTTCCTTTCTTGAAAGAGCTATAATTCTATCTAAATATTCTTTCTTTTTAGAAAGATAACCACCTCTTGCAAGAACATAGTATGTAAGCCCGTTTTTATCTTGAATTGCATCAAGGTAATTAAGCGCAGCTTCTATAACTCCTTCAGGAACAAAAAATCCTTCTTTTTCGCTTTCAATTAAAACAAGTGTAGCATAAGCACTTGCCCAAGGTTCTGGATCTCCTCCTCCAGGCCAGAAGGCAAAACCACCTGAAGGAGTTTGCATTGATATTATCCTTCTTATTCCTGAATTTACCATATCCGTATATTTATCTTGTGTGATTTCAGGGTTTATAAAGGGTAAAAGATTTTTAAGTTTAATTAGGAGAAAGGTTTTTGTTGATGTTTGCTCTATACAGCCGTAAGGATAGGAAATAACATATTTTAAATGATTTAGTCTTGTAAGACCTGGTATTGGAGCAAGTATTAGATTTACTTCATGGGCTTTTGGATAAAATTCCTCAAAATATTGTGATAAATCATTTTTATCAGGAGTAACCTTTACATACTCTGTTTTAGTTATATAAGGCGTATTTGGATAAAGTGGAATTTCAAAATCTTCATAGTACCTTTCTCCCTCACTATTTCCTTCAATTTTTATTTTAATTGAACCTGGCATATTATCTGCCTTGCAATTTATCCATATAATATTTTTTTCCTCAGCCGGAGTTGTAACAATAAATTTATCTTCTTCAGCTTTTGCTCCTTCAAGAAAAACTTTAATTTCCGTTTTTTTAATTAATTTAGTTGTATTTATAATTGTAACTGGGAAACTGAACTCATCCTTTGTGCACATGAATCTTGGAATTGTTGGAGAAACAATAACATCACTTTTTACTATTACTTCCTTTTCAGCATTTCCAAGTTTATTCTCATTAACTCCTGAAATCATTATTCTCAATTTTCCATTATATTGAGGAATTTTAACTTTATATTCAATTTTTCCATCAGGGGAGCTTTCAATTATTCCGCTCCAGTAGGAAACAAGTTTTGTAAATCTTGGTGATACAAATTCTTCTTCTCTTTCAGTAAGTCCACCTCCTGTTTTTTCTAAAAATTTCTTTATAATCCATCCAAAAGATTCTGCTGTATTTAAAATTAATCTTAAATCTTTCAAAATACCATTATAAGGGTCAGGTGTCTTAAAGGAAGTAATCTGGAGAATTCCCTCATCCACAATTGAAATAGTTCCTTTAAATTTTTCACCCCCTTTAACTTTGATTAAAAGTTCTTCTCCTGGTTTTATCTTTTCCGGAACTTCTACTTTTAAATCAAGATGAATTTTTTTAGGTCTTATTCTTATTTTCTGAATTCCATAAGCCCTTTGAACGAGATAATTTTCTCCTGATCTTATGAGAAGGGCACTTACATAAACATTTGAAACTCCCCGGGGAGCCTTAAATGACCACTTTGCAAGTTCTCCCTTATATTCTTTAACTTCCCTAATATAAATAGAATCAAGTTCCACTGTCCATAAAATTTTTCCCTCAAAGGGTAAAAGTGCTTCAACATTAACAATTTCACCTTCATCATATTCCTTTTTATCGACGCTTATAGGAATTATTTCAGGTGATTCCACAACCTCCCTTTCCTCATACCACCAACCCCACCCTGATATTTTTAATTCACTAAAGGCAAGATTTTTTTCATCAGAAACCTCAATAAGATAATCATAATAGGATGCTTGTGGAGTAAAGGTAAAAGAAAATTTTCCATCCTCAGCAATTATTTCCTTTTCTTCTGAAACAGGTATTTTGAGAAATCTCGATTCCCAGTAACCATCACCCTCATAGTATTCATATTCTTCCTCGTAGTAATAATAGCTGTAAGACCATTTTAACATATAAACTCTGTAAGTAAGTTTTGTTCTATTTGTATAAAAGGAGCCATCAGGTTTTAAAAGAACCCCCTTTATTTTTACAGGGATACCTTCTCTTATTCTTTTTACATCTGAAATAAGCCCTATATAAAAGGGTCTCTGATGAATTATTTTACTTAAACTTTTTGAACTTACCCTGCCGCTTCCCCCTTCTGTAACTTCCACACTGATATCTAAATTGATAGGTTCGTAAAAGATAATATCCTTTGGGATTTGCATAAAAACTTCAGCTTCACCTTTTTCATCAAGTTTTCCATAAATTCTTTCTGATTGATAATAGGGTAAAGCCTTATCTTGTGTTTTTATAGTTCCAAAGGAGTATCCGTAATATCCTGAAGGTTTAAATTCAATTTCACTTGCCTTTATCCAGATTGAATAACTTTCATTAGAAGCAGGAGCCCCGAAGAGATATTCTGCTTTTATATTTACAGGGAATTTTTCGTAAATATTTATCTTTTCAGGAATCTTAATATCTATACTCATTTTTTCTGGAACAAAAGTTTCAACAAAAACATAACTGTTGGTAAGGATTCTATCACCAATTTGAAGGTCAATCATATACTTTCCAGTTGGTGATGCAGGAGTTGTTGGGAAAGAAAATTCAGCAATACCCGATTGATCTGTATTACCGGTTAAGGAAAGTGCATTTTTACCTCTCGGATCCCTGATAATAACTTTAAGGGGAATTGAAACTCCTTTAAAGGTTTTTGGTTCTCTTACAATTACTGCGAAATGAATTTCTTCACCTGGTCTATAAAGATTTCTTTCAGGATAAATATAGGCAAGATAAGGAATATAAGGGTCTTCTCCGTATATTTCAAACTCTTCTTTCTTTAACCTAAGGGAAGGAATATGCATGTATGTCCATTCCTTATCCTTTTCTGCAAAAACTATATAGGGTTCTCTTTCCTTTTTTAAAATAGGTATTTTACAAAAACCATTAATATCTGTTATACCTTTACCTGTTAAGAAATTTTTACTTGATCTTATTTCAATATTAACATTCTGTTCAGGTTCAAGGGTTGAGGATGAAAGTGCCCATACATATATGTATTTATCACTCCACTTTACTATAAGGGAAATATCAGATATGCATACAACAATTCTATCACTTAAGAATCTATTTTTCTTTGTTTTTCCAAAAACTTCAACTAAATAAATTCCCTTTTCAATTTCCTTTAAAAAATCTTTAAGGTCAATCCATAACAATTTTTTATTTTCCTCTACCTCTAATTTATAATTTTTTACTACTTCCTCTCCGTAGCTTCTAAAAGAATAAATTTCTCCCCAGTCTCTTGAATACCAGAAAAGAACATTCTGGGGTGGCACATAAACTATATCCATTTTTAAAGAATCTATTTGTGAAATTTTTAAAGGTAGCTTCCAATCTCCTTTTTTCCCAAAATACCTTCCCCTGTAAAGAAATTGAAGAACCTCCTTTTTCTCGGGAATTTTTATTTTAACTTTATAATCAGATAAAAGAGCACTTTTTTCGCTCTTTATTCCTGATTTAAGAATTACTTCATATTCCCTATCAGGGCTGAAATTCCCTAAAATGTATATGTAATTTTGAGAAGTTTGTGCTTTAAAAGAAATTGGCGGATTAATTCTTATTAGTGCCGAAAGGTTTTTATTAATAATTTTAAATTTTTCTTCTCCTGGAGCTGAAAGATTAAAGGTAATCATAAATCCCTCTTCTATTTCTTCTACATTGTAAGACAAGACACTTATTGGATTTTCATGAAATCCAATTGGAATCTCAAACTCGTAATCTTCCTTTAAAGGGAAACCTCTTGTGCTTTTAAGTCCTTTTAAAACAACTAATCTATACTTTTCTGGTGCCTTTGTGATAGAAAAGGTTAAGAGGATTTCTTCAAGGTTATGTTGAACTCTTTGTATATCAACAATCTCAACCTCATTATTTTTTGAATCAATAACTTTTAAAAATTTTTTTATCTCTTTATTGAGTATTTCTTTAATATTTAGAGATTCATTAAATTCAAGTTTTACACTTGCCTTTTTATTTTCAACTGAGAGAAGAGAGGCATTTAAAACTTTAAAAGGTGGTGTTTTAAAACTTATTTTAATGGGAGTTATTGATTCTACCTCAGTTTTTAGAGGGATTTTTAATACTTTTAAAGTATAATCTCTATCAAGTTCAGGTCTTTCTGAAAAATAAATTATAAATGTATTTTCAGATACCCACTTTCCATAGGACTTTATAAAGGGTTCAATTTGGATAAAATTATTAATTTCTTCCTCTTCAATAACTATTCCCTCAGCCCCTAAGAATTTTCTGGAAAATTGAACAGGTATTTCATTAGGAATATAATCCAGTTCCCCCTGAGTTTCAATTTGAACCTTTATTAAACTTTCCTTTATTTTTTTTTCTTTTCCAGGTTTTGAGAGGATAATCGAAAGCGATATACCCAAAATTATTAAAATAAAAAATGACGATAATAAAATAAAAAAAATTTTTTTATCCTTCATAGTAAATTTTACAATTCTTAATTAAATTTTTTCAATTTAATGTAGAATACCATTTTCTGTTATGAATATACCAAGTCCAGGAAGTTTTGCCCTTAAAAGAACCTCTTTTGCAAATTCTCCTTTAAAATTCTGAATCTGCCCAAGATTTTTTTCAAATCCTATATAATCATTCGTCCAGCTTTTCACCATTTTTTCCGGAATACCAGATTGATTACCTTCAAGGGCATAAAGCCCTATTATCGCTAATAGCATTGCTACCATTTTTTTCATTTTATAACCTCCTTTTTGTTTTAATTTTAATTTTGAAATAATTTTTATATTATATTAAAAAAAAAGTTTTTGTCAAGATAATGTAGAATACCATAACATTTTAGACTGATAAGGATTATTAATATATGTTTTTAAAAAATAATCAAGGGGAGAAAAATTATTTAAAGATTTATGGGGTTTACATTGAATTTTTCTGGCTCAATAAGATTATAAGGAGTGCCTCCTACAAAATGTTCTTGTATAGTCCTCTTTAAATCTTTCAACATAAGCATTACTTTGTGGGTCTTTTGGGTAATTATAGAAATGTATAATTCCCTTACTCCGCAAGAATTTTTCAAAGCTTCCAGCAAACTCACTTCCGTTACCCTTCTGAACCCTTTTTACTTTAAAAGGGAGAACCTTTAAAAATTTCTTCATAAAATCTTTTGCATTTCACCTCTAAAAGATTTGTAAGCATAAGCAAAACCAAAATTCGTCTTTAAAAGAGCTGCACAGAAAATATACCTTTACTTTACCCGTTTTTCCATAAAAAGATATTTTTGCTTTTGGATTTGGTATTTTAATAGTTGATGCAGAAAGAGATTTTATTTTTCTTTCCTTACAAAATTCATCAAGAAGCACTTTCAAAGTATCCTGCCCCATTCTGGTACACTTTCCACCTTTTCCTTTTTATAAATTCAACTATTTCAGGATAAAAAGTCTTTGTCTTCTCCTTATAGGTGCTTTTGATTTAGGAATAAGGGATTCTATTTTACCTTTGCGATTCCCTAAATTTCTTTTTCCATAAATATACAGCAATCCTTCTAAACTCCAAAAGCATCCTTTGTTGCCTTGTCGCCATATTTTTCAAAAAATTTGATAATTTCCCTCAATTTTTCCTCTCTATCATTATTTTTTAAACTTTTTTTCTTTCTCATATTTTAATCTTTAAGTATTTTTAATCTACTTTTCAAATTATCTAATATCTTTTTAAAATTTTTCATTTAAAAGTTTTTTTAAAATATGTTATAGGGGAAGAAATTTTTTATATCTTCAAATATGTTGTTGTATTCATTTATATTTTTGTCTTCTGACTCCTTTAAATTTATTTCTTTTACCCTTAAAACTTCATTATTAGAGTTTGCTCTTGCTATTATTTTACCCGAGGGTGAAACAATCTGACTTTTTCCTGTGAAGATATACTTTTCCTTCCCGCAACTTTCCTCTCCAATCCTGTTACATGTCAAAGTAAAAATTCTATTGATAACAGAATAAATTCTCATTGCCCTCTGTGACCATGGTAAAACAAGATTTGCGCAATGTAAAATCATATTTACACCTTTAAGTGTCAAATACCTTATCTGTTCAGGAAAAAACCAATCAAAACATATAATTATTCCAAATTTAAATCCCTTATATTCAAATACACCATCGAGAGGATTATTTCCCCTTTCAAAATATAATTTTTCTTTATAAAATAAATGTATTTTTCTATAAACACCATATTTACCATCAGGTAAAATATATAAGGCAGAGTTATAAAATTTTCCATTATTTTTTTCAGGAAAACCTGTTACTAAACCTGTTCTTGTTTCTTTGACAGTTTTTAAAAGAACTTCAAATTCCTTGCTTTCAGGAACAGAAAAGGAGTTTTTTTCTAAAAAATTTTTATCAGGAACAAGATATCCTGATGTAGCAAGTTCCGGAAAAACAATTAGTTCAGCTTTACTTTTTCTTATTATTTCTTTTATTATTTCAAAATTTTTTTCTTTATTTCCATAATAAGGTTTAAACTGAAAAAATCCTATTTTCAAATTTCGACTTTTTCCTTTTTAAATTTTTCCTTAAGTTCTTTCATTGTTCTTTCTTTTATCTGTCTCACCCTTTCTCTTGAGATGTTTAATAAGTCTCCTATAAATTCAAGTATCTGTGGATAACCTGAATCAAGAGCAAAGTAAAGTAAAAATACGTTTCTTTTATCTTTTTCTGGTAAAACCTCTTTTGTCCATTTTAGGAAGATCTTTTTTCTTTCTATATCATCCTCTATATATTTCCAGAACCTGTGAATAAGAACAGCTTCTTTTATATCAATTTTATCTGATTGAAATATTTTTTCAATAAGAGATTTATTTTTAGCAATTTTTTTCCATAATTCAAGATCACCTGTTTTTTTAAGGTTATTAAGGAAATCATAACATCTCTCACCTAATTTATTAAGCTCATTTAGAGAATCATTTATAACTTTGTGGACTGTATCAATTATTAATTCTTTTGGATTAAAGTCATAACCCATCATTTTCATATATTCCTTAACTATTTTCAGTATCTCGTAGCAGGAAAATTCAGTGCCTGTATAAAGATAAATTATAAGTCTTTCTCTTAAAGGTAAATTATTTAATATTCTTCTTATTTTCAATTTTCTCTTTTCTTCAGCAAATTCCACTTCAGGTGATGGAAGGGATTTTTGCTCTACTATCTCTTCCCATGAAGATTTTTCTTCACCTTCAATTGTCAGTTGGTCAAGGGAAAATTCCTGACTGATTATAGATTTTGCAAATTTTATTTCCTCCAGAGGTAAACCTGTTAGTTTCGCTATTTCCTCATCTGTTATTTCCCCTCTTTTAAAACCCAGTTCCTCTTCGGCTCTTTTTATTTTTCTTATTGCTGTCCTATGTTCTGAGGGAATTCTAACAGTTGTGGATTGTTCATCAAGAGCCCTTGTTATTGCTTGTTTTATCCAGTAAGGAGCATAACCTATAAAGTGAACTTTTTTAGTTGGGTCAAATTTCTCAATTGCTCTTAAAAGACCAAGGTTACCTTCATTTATTAAGTCCTGAACAGGTACTCCAAAGTCTCTATACTTCATTGCTATACTGACAACCATTCTCAAAAGAGAATGAACAACTTTTTCTTTTGCAATTTTATCTCCTTTCTGTGCTTTTATCACAAGTTCATCTATTTCATCAGGAGGGAGAATCGGATACCTTGATATTTCTTTGAAATATATTTCAAGAACCTTATCTCCGTATGATTTTTTATCTGACATAATACTCTCCTATTTGTATTGCGTTGGTTGCAGCCCCTTTTCTTAAATTATCCATACAGGAGAAAAATTTAACAATTTTACCATTTACTTTTATCCTTCCTATTCCAACAATATCTTTATCTATATAATTAATTGGGGAGGGAATTTCCTCATATTTTAAATAACTTTTACTATTAATTTCATCTATTATTTCCTCTTCTTTTAAACTTTTTGAAATTTCAAGGAAAACAGACTGGGAATGAACATAGGGAACAGGAACTCTTACACATAAGGGGTAAATTTCTATATCCCTTCTGTTTAAAATTTTTTTACTTTCTTCTTTTATTTTTCTTTCTTCAACAGTTTCACCTTCTTTTATTTCTCCTATGTAAGGAAATAGGTTTTCAAAAATCCTATAAGGGAAAGGGCTTTCCTTATATATTTCACCTTTTTTTTCATAATTATAAGATAAAAGCCCCTTTTTACCTGCCCCTGACACCGATTGATATGTTGATACAAAAATTTTTTTAATTCCGAATTTAAAAAATGGGGAAATTGAAAGTAAAAGTTGAATTGTGGAGCAATTGGGATTTGCAATTAGAAGGTCTTCCTTTTTCAGCACATTTATATTTATTTCAGGTATCACAAGGGGGACATTCTCTTTTAGTCTGAAGGCTGAAGAATTATCAATAACTCTTTTTCTCATTTTTACTATTTGGGGAACAATTTGAGTTGCTTCATCTGTATCAAGACAGGAGAAAAAAAGTTCACATTCAGGTAATTTTCCTTCAAATTTTTCTATTTTAAATTCTTTTCCATTTATTTTTATTTCTTTTTCTTCTCCTCCAAAAAGAATGATTTCTTTAAAGGGGAATTTTCTCTCGTCTAAAACTTTTAAAAGAGTTTTTCCAACAAGTCCACTTGCACCAAGGACACAGATTTTCATAAATAAGTTTTACATCTTCTCAGCCATTTCAACTGCTAATTTTGCTCCTTCATCCATGCTTTTTGCAGTAAAAAGTTTAAGTCCTGAATTTTCAATTATTTTTCTTCCTTCCTCTTCATTTGTTCCTGTAAGTCTTATTACAATGGGTACATTGGGTTTTAACTCTTTAAAAGCACTAACAAGACCATTTGCTACATCATCACATCTTGTTATACCTCCAAATATATTTAAAAATACAGATTTTACATTTGTGTCAGAAAGAAGAATTCTCATAGCAGCCTTTACTTTTTCAGGGGATGATGAACCGCCTATATCAAGGAAATTAGCGGGTTCACCCCCAAATTTTTTAAGGGTATCCATGGTTGCCATTGCAAGACCAGCACCATTTACAACACAACCAACTTTCCCGTTAAGTTTAACATAGGATAATCCGTATTCCTTTGCCTCAAATTCTTTCAAGTTTTCGTAATCCATGTCCCTTTCTGGAACAAAATCAGGATATTTATAATAAGCATTATCATCTAAGATTATTTTTGAATCAATAGCCCACAGTTTCCCATCATCACAGAGAGCAAGAGGATTGATTTCCACAAGGTTTACATTACATTCTCTAAATAATTTATACATTTTTAAAAGTATTGATTCAGCCTCTTTCCTTAAATTACTGTTATCAGGAAAAAGAAAACTTGAAAACTTTCTTAATTGATATGGTGATATCCCTCTTAATACTGGTATAAAATCTGTGTAAATACTTTCGGGTCTTTCTCTTGCAATTTCTTCAACTTCAATTCCACCTTCCCTAATTGCCATTAAAAGAATTTTAGAACTTTTTCTGTCAAGTGTAAGAGATAAGTACATTTCCTTTTTAATTTTTGCACTTTCAGCCACAAGAACCTTTTTTACTGGATATGATTTTATAGTTAAGGAAAGTATTTTTTCTGTAAGTTCCTTGGTCTTTTCGGGTGAATCGGAAATTTTTATTCCACCCGCTTTTCCTCTTCCACCAACCGGAACCTGGGCTTTTATAACCACTTCCCCTCCTATTTTTTTGTGAATTTCGTATGCCTCTTCAGGTGTTTTTGCCACATCTCCCTTTTTAACAGGGATTCCATACTTTTCAAATAAAATCCTTCCTTGATATTCAAGTAGTTTCATTTCTTTTACACTTTTTCAGGGATTTGAACCTTTATTAAAAGATTTTCGCAGATTTTTTTCAGTTTTTTGTAGATTTCTTCATATTCTAAAGGTTTTTGATTATAAGATAAAAATATTAAATAAGCAATAAAACCAAGGTCATCAAATCTCAAAGCAGAAATTTCTTTTCCTCTGAATTCATCAAGAATCTTTTCAAATATCTTTTCTGAATGCTCTCCACAGAAAGTTATTATTGAGGTTTTTTTTGCATTTTTCAAATTGCATATAAATTCATGTTTACTAATATATTTATTAATATTGTCCCAGAATATTTTAAAACCTACGAAAAGATCATCTATTTCCGCTTGAACTCTGAAAAATTCATCTAAGGAATAAAAGAGTCTCCTTAAAAGATGGGATTCAATACCAGAACCTGCCATTTTTTCTTCAAGTTGATTAAATTTTGTCTGTTCTATATTTCTTAATCCTTGATCAAAATCCCTGAAAGATCCTATTAATTCCCTTAAAATTTCATTTAACCTCTTATAAACATCCTCCGGTGTATCATATATAATTGTTTCAGAACATATATTAATAATTATTATTTCGAATTCATGGGAAAAGGTCGGGGCTTTTGAAGATAAAACCCTTATGCCTTCTTCTTTATCAAGGAACTTTATAATATCATCGGTGTATGAACCTTCCTCTTTTCTTGGCACAACTCCCATTATTTTAAAGTAGTAGTTTTCTTCAGTTATACCCGTTAAAGAAATATAAATCTGTGGTATTTTTGTATTTCTTGCTTCTTGAATAAGAGATGGAATTATTATTCTTCCGATAATTTCAGGACTTATTCTCATTCTTTCACTCAATATTTTTCTTCTTCTTAATTTAAGATGTTCAATTAAGTAGTTTTCAATTAAAAGATGTTTTTCTTCAGGATACCATGTTTCCTCTGGTGTTTGAATTTCAAGTCTTATAACAGTAACTCCCTCTTCTGTGAAGACTTTTTCAAACTTCCTTCTAAAATCAGGTATTATATCCCTTAAAACATCCAAAACCTGATCTAAAAAAAGTTCTCTTGCTGGACCTGCTATGAAAATACCAGTTAACTCCTCTGAAACTGTTCTGAAATTTTTAATATGAACATGAATACCCCCTTTTTCCTTGACTAAGTTTCTAAGTTCAATCTGCATTAAAATCTGTTGAGCTAAATCCTGAGGTTTTCTGTCTCCTATATAAGCCCAGGATCTTGAAGAAAAGAATTTTTCAGTTTCAAGGACCATTTCCTTTATCAATTTTTTCTTTTTAACCTCTTTTCTTAATATTCTTAAAACCTCTCTGAAAATTCTCAATTTTGAAGCTGTTGAATCAATTAAACTTTTCATCCATGGGTCAAATTTAGCAATATCAGGTAAGTAATGCTTTAAAAATTCCTTTTCTTTGTTAAACTTTTCTCTTATTTTTTTATCTCTTATATCTACCTCTGCAATTATACCGGCTAAATCCTTCTCAAGAACAAATCCCATAAAGAACTTAAGATTAAACCCCCTTTCATGTATTGCTGTTGAAATTGCATCCTGAAGACCAGGCCAATCTTTTGCAACTATAAATATTCTACCTCTTTCATCATCTTCTATAATTTTTAAACAAACCCCCTTTTTATTAGCAATTCTAATCATCTTATTCAAATATTCTTTTTCATCTTGTAAAAGTCTTTTTTCCATATTTTTAATTTTAACTTAAAAATGGTATATAATTAAAAAATGACCCCTGAAATTTTAAAGGAGAAAGAAATAAATAAAAGAAAAGTATATGTTTTTCATGGTGATATTACTGAACTTGAAGTTGATGCAATAGTAAATGCTGCGAATGAGTACTTGAAACATGGGGGAGGACTTGCAGGAGTTATTGTGAAAAAAGGTGGAAAAATTATACAGGAAGAAAGTAACAAAATTGGATATTGTCCTGTAGGAAGTGCTGTTGTAACAAGTGCAGGAAAACTGAAGGCTAAATATGTAATACATGCCGTTGGTCCAAAGTGGGGTGAGGGTGATGAGGAAAAAAAGTTAAAAAGTGCTGTTAGAAGCGCATTAAAACTTGGTGAAGATAAAAAAATAAAAAGTATTGCTTTTCCTGCTATTTCAACAGGTATTTTCGGTTTTCCAAAAGAAAAGGGAACTAAAATAATAGTTGAGGAAGTTAAGGATTTTCTCATCAGGGATGTAGATTCAATTAAAGAAGTTTATCTCTGTGATATAAACTTAGAAACCTGTAAGTATTTTGAAGAGTTTTTATAATTAATGAAAAAAAGAGATATATTAGAAATTTTAATTTCTCTTGTTTTTGGAATTTTTATCTGGTTTTTTTCTGTTACCAGTAAAACTTATAAGGTGGAAAGAGATTTTGAAGTAATTTATGAAGGTATTCCTGATTCTCTTACTTTTCTTGAACCTCCCCCTAAAAAAATAAAGGTGGAAGTAGTAGCAGATGGTAGGTCTCTTATCTTTACTAATTTTTTCAGACCCAAATTTTTAATTAATCTTGAGAATCCCAAAAGGGGTAAAAATATCTATAAAACTTCTGATATAAAATTCGTAATACCTCATTTTGTAAAAATAAACGAAATAAAATTCAAACAGGATTTTTTAAATTTAAGATTTGATAAAAAATCCGAGAAGGAAGTTCCTGTAAGCGCAATGATAACAGGAAATCCAAGATCTGGTTTTACTATTAAGTTAAAAAAAGCTGAAGGTTATGTAAGAATAACAGGTCCTCTTTCAATTTTAAAAAATATAGATAGTATAAAAACCAATTATGTGTCAGTGGAAAAAAGAGAAAAAAGTTTTAGAGAAAAGGTTAGTCTTTTAAAACCCTCAGAAGTTATAAATATCTCACCTGATTCAATAGATGTTTATGTAGAAATAGAAAGACTTGAAGAAAGAGATTTTACAAATATCCCTTATATAGTTTTAGCTCCAAAAGAGTATATGATTGAAACTGAACCTTCAAAATTGTTTTTAAGATTAAAGGGACCTGAATCTGTTTTGAGAAATTTAAATAGAGAGGATATTAGTGTAATTGTAAATGCTTTGAATTTTTCAGAAGGTGAATTTTTTCTTAAACCCAAATTGAGGCTTCCAGATAATGTGAGTGTAATAAAACTGGAACCAGAAAATGTTAGGGTTAAACTTTTTAAGAAAAAGTAGAGTTTATTAAATCTAATATTTTTTCTTTTTCAAAAAAGAAAAAAGGGAAATCCCTTCTCTCTATATTTTCTAAGAAAAGGGTTAAGCTTATAACTCCTGTAACAGGTGCGGAAATTCCAAAAAGTTTTTCTATAAAAATATCCGTTGCCCTATCATAATTTTTACCTGAAATGCCATGATAAAAAAGGTCAGATTCAAAGATTTTATAATACATTGATAAAATTAAACTTCTTGGTCTTATTGGTAATGTAATTGAGTTAAATAATACATCTTCTTTTTCCCTACCAAGATAAATTTCAAATTTTTCAGTGTATAGATTATCCTTCTTTTTAAAAATTCTAAATCTTTCTTTTAAATTTAAGAAAAAGGGGAGTTCTATTAAATCATTCTTTTTTTCTAAAAGAAGGGCTGGTTCAGTTTTATTCTTTATATTAAATTTTTTCCTATACTCAATTATTGCTTCATTATAACATTCATAAACTTTATCGGCGTTAATAAAAAAATAGGAAAAAAGGGAAAAAAATTCTTTTGAATTTAAGATATCTGAAAGAAAAAAGTTTTCATATAGTGCTTCTTGTTCAAATTGAATTCTTGAATTTGAAAAGGCTTCTGAAAAAAATTTTTTTGTTTCAAGATTTTTTAAAAAAATTTGAAAAAATTTTTCAGCTCTTATTTTTAGATTTACAGGGAGTTTCTCAAGAAAATTTTTGATTAGACTTTTATTTTTTTCAATTTCTTTACTTTCAATATATTCAAGGGCAATTTTAAAAGGACTGTAAAATAAAAATTCTCTTTTTATATTAAATTCTTTATCAGGATAATAAAAAAAAATTCTATCAGTCCCGTCTATGTCATTTTCATAAAATCTTGTTTTTATTCCTCTTTTTCTTAATTCAGTCATAAAGAGGGGTTTTATCCATATTCCTGGATGATAAAAAACTGTTTGATGGGAGGATGAAACAATAAACTCACCTTTAATTTCAAAATCAAAAAATTTTTTAAATTTCTCTCTTTTTTTTCTATTTTCATCACATAATTTTAAAATTTTCTCAATATTTAAAGGTTCAATTATAAATTCACCAGATTTTTCAGGTATTTTATATAATTCCATTTTTTATTACTCAAAGAGAAAATCAAAACTCTTAATAGGAAGAGGTTCTTCAATAAAAAGAATTTCACCGTATTTTACACCTATTAGTCTTCCATAAAATCTATTAAATATTTCTATTATGTTTAAAAACTCCTTTCTTTTTTCTTCATAAAAACCAAATTGGGATTTATAGGCATCGCATGCTTTCATTTTTATTTCAAAAGTATCTGTTATATCTATAACTAAATGAGGATGAAAAATTTTTCTTTTATGGGAGGCGTGAAAGAATAGAAGTTTTGGCGGATAAAAGGGCTCTCCCTTCCAGTCCACTTTTGTTAATTTTGAATAAAATCTTGCAGCCTGAACAATTTTCCTTGTTTCAATATGATCAGGATGCTGATCCTCTCCATGATGAGTTAATATTATTTCAGGTTTAAATTCTCTCATAACCTCTGCAACTTTTATTCTTGCTTCCACAGAATCCATCAAGAACCTGTTTGGCAGGTCAAGGGTTATTCTTTCTGCTTCAAGAATTTTTGCTGCTTCCTCTGATTCTCTTTTTCTTATTTCGGGATTTCCAAAGGGTGTTGGTTCACCATTTGTTAAATCACATATTATAACTTTATACCCTTTTCTTGAAAGTTTTGCAATAAAACCACCTATGGAGAGTTCCACATCATCAGGATGGGCACCAAAGGCAATTATAGTTTTTTTCATACTTTTTCTTTTAAATATTTTTTAAAAAGCTCAATTCCCTTTTTAATAATTTTTTTGTTAAATTTTTTTTCTATTATTTTTAAGTAGTATTTTAATCTAACTTCAGAGTCTTTTATTTCATTTGGAAAATCCCTTTTGACAGGATAATAAAGTTCAACTGGAATTTCATCATATTTAAATTTGTGTTTGTAAATGTGATACCATAATTCAAGTGGAAATCCGTAACCTTTATCCTCAGGGTAAAATCCTTCAAATATAAAACTTCTATAACACCTGTAACCACAGAAGGAATCAGTGATTCTGTAACCTGTTAATTCATTTAAAATTTCTGTTATTATTTTATTTATTATTTTCCTTTCAAATGGAGGTTCTGATAATTTAAGGGAAAGGGGATGATATCTTGTTCCTGAGACAATATCATTTTTTTCAATTTTTTTCAAAAATTCAGGTATTCTTTTTGGAAAGTGCTGTCCGTCTGAATCTATTGTTAGAATTATTTCAGCCCCCTCTGAGATTGAAAAATTTATGCCATT
Source organism: candidate division WOR-3 bacterium (assembly GCA_039803925.1). Lineage (NCBI taxonomy): Bacteria > Pseudomonadati > Caldifarciminota > Caldifarciminota bacterium. Next base: position 49,202 of record JBDRZL010000006.1, read on the forward strand.
TATTAAAGTATAGCCATAACCTTTATTTTCATCATGCCTTATAAGAATCAATTTAGGGTTTTTTATAAGTCTTACGGGTGGATCTGATCCATCGTCAACTATAACTATATTTGCTTCAGGTAGAATGTCCTTTGTTTCTGCGATAATTCTATAAAGAGTTTCACCTTCATTGAAAACAGGTATTACCACAAAAATTTTTTTATCTTTCATTTACCTTTAATTCAATTTTAAAAGGGTGTTTTTCAAAGGTTGTGCAAAAGGTGCATATATCTCTTTTTGTAGGCATTCCACACTCCCTGCATTTTTTTGTTCCCTTAAAACTTTTTAAATCATTTTTATTTATTTTGCTTTTAAATTCATAAAATCCCTTAAGAAATCTCAATTTTGTTCCCGGTGAATCATTTTCAAGATTATTTAGAATACTTTTATATTTTAAAGTTTTGGCACCAATTGAGTAAGGACATTCATCCCTTATGTATGGAATTCCTTTTAAAATAGCATATAAGGCAATTTCCTTTTCACTGAAAAAAATAAAGGGTTTAATTTTTTTGAGTAAACCTTCTTCTTCTTTTAAAACCAATTCCTGATGTTCGATATGTTCTTCCTGCCAGTAGAGAATATTTCCGAAGAGTCTTGCTGATTCATCATCAAGGTTGTGTCCTGTAGCTAAAACATTACAGTTATTTTTGAGTGCAAGAATGTTCATTAAATATCTTTTAACCATACCACAAACTGAACAGGGTTTTTCTTTCCATCTATTTTTAATAAGGTCTTCAATTCCCTTTTCCTGATTTTTCTTTATATCATAAATTAAAATTGGTATATTAAATTTATCTTGAAAATTTCTAACAAATTTCTCAGAATTTAAAGAATAATTTTCACTATATATACCAAGGTTTAAATGTATTCCAAGTACATTGTATTTTAGTTTATGAAGAACATATAAAAGGGAGAGGGAATCTTTACCTCCTGAAACTGCAACTGCTACCTTATCTTCATTTTTTATCATTTTGTATTTTTTAATTATTCTTTTAGTTTCAGACTCAAATCTTTCTAAAAAGTGTTCTTTACAGAGCGGTAAGTTATGTGTTCTTATATTTATGACAGCTCTTTCCTTACATATTCTGCATCTCATATCTTTTTCTCCATAGAAAAGGGAACTGGAACAATCTATTCCATCTTATACTTTTAAATATGTTATAAAAAGGAACACTTCCATCCCAGGAAAAATAAATAAAAAATGGGATACCTTTTAAATATTTTTCAGGAACAGGTCCAAAAAATCTTGAATCAGAAGAAAAATCTCTATTATCCCCCATAACAAAATATGTTTTGGGTGGAACAACAATAGGTCCAAAATTATCCCTTAGATTTATATCATCAATAAAAACTCTTCTTTCCCATTCTTTTTGGAAATATTCAATAAATACTTTGTTATCTAACTTGTAAGGGGACTGTATTATTCTTTCATCCTTGTGAATTGCATATTCTTCAATAAGTAATTTACCGTTAACATATACTCTTTTATCCCTTATCATTATTGTGTCACCCTCTAAACCTATTACTCTTTTAACAAAATCTTTTGATATGTCAAGTGGGTATCTAAAAACAACAATATCACCCCTTTTAGGTTTTATAAATTGAAAAAACTTTATTTCTGTATAAGGAATTTCAAATCCGAATATTGGTTTAAAAACAAAAAGAAAATCACCTGGTAAAAGGGTATCTTCCATTGAGCCGGATGGTATTCTGTAAGCTTGAAGAAAAAAGGGTCTAATTACAAAGAATACAACAATAAAAGCCCATAACCATTCTTCAATATGTTTTTTTAAAGGTTTTTTATCCAAATTACTTTTTAACTGCTATAATAGTTTTAATTCCCTTTCTCATCACAGTGAATAAAATTACCTTTTGCTTTTCGTATTTTTCTTTTGCTTTTTCAAAATCTTCATAATCTTTTATTCTCATATCTTCAACTTTTACAATTAGGTCACCTTCTCTAATTCCAGAATCATAAGCAGGAGAATCAGGTTCAATATCAACTACAACAACACCTTCATCTTCTTCAATTCCATATTTATCCTTTAATCTTTCATCAATTGTTTCAACCTTCATTCCAAGCCAGGTATATTCTTCTCTTTCTTCTTGAGTTTTTGCTATTTTTTCTTCTTTAAGTTCAGCAAGGGTAACTGTTACTTCCCTTTCTTTTCCTTCTTTATTTATAAGTTTAATTTTTACTTTATCTCCAGGGAAATGGGAACCGATTTTGAGCCTTAAATCTTCTACATCCTTTACAGGTTCTCCATCCACTTCAATAATTATGTCACCTTCATTTATTTTTGCCTTTTCAGCAGGTGTTCCCTTTTCCACATTTGTTACAAGTGCTCCCATAGGCTTTTTTAATTTGTACCTTTCAGCAATACTTGAACTTACTTCCTGTATCCTTACACCAAGATAACCTCTTTTTACAACACCTTTTTCTATAAGCTGTTCTGCAGTTTTTTTAGCAATATTTATGGGAATAGCAAAGCCTATACCCACATTTCCAGCAGTCGGAGAGGTTATAGCTGTGTTTACACCTATCACTTCTCCTTTCATATTTATAAGAGGTCCGCCTGAATTACCAGGGTTTATAGCAGCATCAGTTTGTATGAAGTCCTGATAAATTTCTCCGCCGGGTAAGTTTATTCCTGATCTGTGTTTAGCTGAAACTACACCGAAGGTTACTGTTCCGTTTAATCCAAATGGGTTTCCAACTGCGATCACCCAGTCACCGATTTCAATTTCATCGGAATTTCCCAGTTTTAAAACAGTTAATTCATCTTTTGACTCCACTTCAAGAACTGCAATATCTGTTAATTTATCCTTTCCTACAATTTTTACTTCCTCAGGGTCAAATTCTCTTTTATCCCATAATATTATTTTTATTTTGTCAACTTCTCTGATTACATGGTAGTTTGTCATAATGTAATATTTATTTCCATTTTTCCTGAAAATAAAACCAGAACCTAAAATATCTGTTTCATATTCCTGCTCTCTTGGTGGCTGAAATTTAAAGAAATCTTTAAAGAATTCCCTGAAAAATGGGTCTTCAAAATGGAATGTAGGGAGTTTTACTTTTTTTGTAGCCCTTATATTAACAACACCTGGTATAACATCTTTTGCGAGTTCAGAAAAAGAAAAATTTGAACTTGTTGAAATTTCTATATTTTGGTTTTTTTCTGATTCAGATGTTTTTACTTCTGCTTCCAGTTTATTTGCTTTTTCAAGTTTAAAAAGTAAAATACTTGCAATAACAAAGCCTGCAAAAAGGGATATTATTGAAGCAATAAAAATCTTTTTCATTTTAATTAAAATTTTTAGAGGATTTGAACCTTTAACTATACTTGTCTTTAAGACGTTAAAAATTAAATTTAGGTTCCAATTAAAAACTGGGGGACAGGGACTCGAACCCCGATTATCTGGTCCAGAGCCAGACGTCCTGCCAATTAGACGATCCCCCAGTTTATAAACTGGCGCCACCGGGATTTGAACCCGGGTTTCCTGGCTGAGAACCAGGTGTCCTTGACCTTGCTAGACGATGGCGCCTTTTTTATTAATTATAAAGTTTCTCTTTTAAAAAATCAATTGGCTTGAAAATTGAATTTTGAAATGTTATAATAAAAAACAACAAAGGAGGAACTATGACAAAGAAATTCTTATTTTTAGCTGGTGCTATATCAATTTTATTTATGTGTGCACCAAGAAAAACGGTTAAGCCTGAACCTGTTAAAGAAGAATTTCCTAAACCGGTTGAAGAAGTAAAAGAAGAAATTAAAGAAGAAACACCTCAAAGACCTCCTTTTATTCTTGAAACAATACATTTTGATTTTGATAAATATGATATTAGACCTCTTGATGCTGAAATTCTTAAAAAGAATGCTGAAATCTTAAAGGCTTATCCTGAGGTTAATGTAATAATTGAAGGACATACCTGTGATATAGGAACTGAGGAATACAATATGGGTCTTGGTGAAAAAAGAGCAAAATCTGCAAGAGATTACCTAATAAAACTTGGAATAGATCCCAAAAGGCTTTCAACCGTCAGTTATGGTGAAACAAGGCTTATAGACCCGAATAATAAACCAATTAACAGAAGAGCTGAATTTAAGGTAAAAGAATAAAAAATTAAAAGATTAATTTTTTTATTTTTAGTTTTAAATCAATGTGCTTCTATAAGGAATTTCAGAAACGAACTTAATAGAGTTAGGGATGAAATTGATGAAATTTATGTAAGAACTCAGAAAATTGATACTTTGCAGAGAAGGGAATATAAGGAAATAAAAGAATTAAAGGCAGATATAACATATAGACTTGAAATTCTTGAAAGGAAGCTCTTATCCCTTGAAACAAGACTTTCTGATATAGAAAACTCTATCAGAAAATCAAGAAGTAAAGTGATTGAAAGTGAGGAAAAATCTCGGTCTTATGAAGAATCCTTTCTTTATTCTCAAGCTTTAAGAGATTATACCCTTGGTGAATATAATTTGGCAAAAGATGAATTTGAGGAGTTTATAAGGAAATTTCCTGAAAGTGATCTTCTTATAGATGCGAAGTATTTTCTTGGTGATTCCTACCTTTTACTCGGTGACAGAGAAAAGGCAAGGTTAAATTTTGAAGAAATTGTTAGAAGCTATCCAAATTCTCAAAGGTCTAAAGAATCTCTTTTGAAACTCGCAGATTTAGAGGAAAAGGAAGGAAATATAAAAAAGGCTAAATTTTATTACAAGGAGATTATAAAAAAGTTTCCTGATTCTGAAGAGGCATTGAGGGCAGGTGAAAGGTTAAAGTTTTTAGAAAATGAGTAATTTAAATCTTGATATTATTGTAAGGGGATTTAAGACCGCAAGTCCCTTTGCAAAATTAATCCTTATAATACTTTTTTTTCTTTCAGTTATTTCCTGGGCAATATTTTTTAAAAAATTTTTTGAATTTTTATTTTTGAAAAATAAAACAAAAAAATTTATTAATAATTTAAAAAATTATAGTTTTAAAGAGTTAATGGAAAAAAACCCTCTCTTTTTGGGAGAAGAGATTTTACCCTCTTTAATTTTTAAAGAACTTAAAAATGAAGCTAATAAAATTAAAGAAAATGACGAAAAAAATAATTACCTTTCAATTATTTTTGATAACATTGATAATATTTATAAAAGGGAAATAAAAAAATTTGAAAAATATGTCCCAATTTTAGCAACAATAACAAGTGTAAGCCCCTTCCTTGGACTACTTGGAACTGTATGGGGAATTATGGAATCCTTTCTTGAGATAAAGAGAACCGGTTCTGCCCATATAAGTGTTCTTGCTCCTGGAATTGCTGATGCTCTTGTAACAACAATAGCAGGTTTACTTGTTGCTATACCATCACTTATCTTTCACAATTATTTTATAAATCAGATAGAGAAATATGATTCACTATGCAATAATTTTCTTGCTGAGATGAAAATAAAATTTAAAAAATACATATATTTTAGTTAATGAATAGAAAATATATTTCAGAAATAAATATAACCTCCCTTGCCGATGTTAGTATAACATTACTTGTTATATTTTTGATAACAAGTCCACTTCTTCAAACAGGTTTTGAGGTAAATTTACCTAAGTCAAAAAAAGTGGAAGAAATAAAGGATGAGGAAATTACAATAACAATAAGGAATGATAAAAAAATATTTGTAGGAGAAGAAGAGGTTGAATTTTCAAAACTCCCTTTATATCTTGAACTTCTTAAAAAGAAGGGTAAAAAAAGAGTTTTTATAAAGGCTGATAAGGATTTATCTTACGGCTTTGTTATGGAGTTTGTTGGTGAGTTAAGAGAAAAGGGTTTTGAAAAACTCGGATTTATAATTGAACCAAGAAGATAATGTTAAGGGAGTTTTTAATTTCCTTTTTTTTACATATTATTTTTTTTAATTTTCTTTTATTAAAAAAGGAAAGAGAAAAATTTTCTTTATCTCCCACAGTTTTTTATATGGAATTTAAGGAAATAGAAGGTGAAAGTAAATTTATTGAGAAAGCTCCTGAAGAACCTCAGGTTGTTGAAAAAGTAAAAGAATTTAAAAAGGTATCAAAGAAGAAAGAGCAAAAGAAAAAAGTAAAAAAGGAATCTTTGAAAGAACTTCCATTGAAAGGTGGGGGGAAAGCAAAGATAAATTTAGATATGCCTTATTCCTATTATTTTGATATTCTTTTAAGGAAAATAGGTGAAAATTGGAGTTATGGATATGTAAACAGAGATACTTTAAGAACAACAATTTTCTTTGTTATTTTAAAGGATGGAAGTATAAAGGATATAAAGATAGAAAAAACTTCAGGTAACACAATTTTTGACCAATCAGCATACAGAGCAGTTGTTCTGACAAAAAAAGTTCCCCCATTACCTATAGAGATGAATATGGAATTTTTAAGAGTTTATCTTGAATTTGAAGTTCCATGAAAAAATTAATAATTTTTATTTTACCAGTTCTTGTATTTTCACAAGGTGAAGTTTATTTGAAATTAAAAGGTGGAGAATTTAAGAAACTTGATATAGGTATTTTCCCCTTTGGTTTTTTTGAAGAAATTTCTGATGAACTTAAGATGAATTTAAGGGAGATAGAGAAAGTTGTAATAAGTGATCTTGAATTTTCCCTTTATTTTACTCTAACTGTTTTAAATCTGGATATTATAGAAAAAAAGCATTATTCTGATTTTGGTTTCTGGAGAACACTTGGAACAAATATTCTTTTAAGGTCTAAGGTAGATATAAGAAATAACAGTTTAATTATTGAGCTTTTAGATGTTATTCTTGAGAAAAAAGTAGCGTCAGAGAATTTTTCTTTGAACCTGGAAAAAAGAAAATTAGCTCATAAAATCAGTAATTTTGTTGTGGAAAAATTAGTAGGTGAAAAGGGAATATTTGAAACATATATTGTTTTTACCCGTGATATAAATGGAAGTAGGGAACTTTATATTATGGATTATGATGGTTATAATTTGAGTAAGATAAATTCTTCTGGTGAGAAAAAGCTTTTCCCAAGAGTTTCTTTCTGTGGTAAGAAGATAGTTTATTCCACATATATAAAAAGGGATTTAATGGGTATTTATTTAATAGATCTTGAAAAGAATAAAAGTTCTCTTTTATTACAAGGTGAAAATCTTCTTCTCCCTGGTGGATTTTTTCCAAATTCAAAAGAGTTATGTGTAACCCTTTCAAAAGATGGAGACCCTGAAATATACATTTTAAATATTGAAAATAAAAAGTTAAAGAGACTAACTTTTTCCCCCTTTATAGATATATCTCCCTCTGTTTCAGGAAATGGAAATGAGATAGCTTTTGTATCAGATCGTTTGGGTTCTCCTCATATTTTTATTATGGATAGAGACGGATTGAATTTAAGGAGAATCACTTATGAGACAAGTTATAATACTTCTCCCAATTTTTCTCCAAAAGGTGATTATATTGTATATGTAGGACTTGATGATGAAGGCAAAAATCAAATATATCTGACTGATAATTTTGGTGAAAAAGTTTATAAATTAACATATGAAGGGGTAAATGAGGACCCCTGTTTTTCTCCTGATGGTCTTCATATCGTATTTGTTTCTAATAGAGAGGGAAAAAATGATGTTTATGTAATGAATATAGATGGTTCAAATGTAAAAAAATTAACAGATCTTGGAAATTGCCATTTTCCCTACTGGTCTGGTATACTAAAGTAATTTCCTTCTAAACCAGGGCCCCCTCCTGCCCCAGTTTTTTTACTTAATCCCTTCATAACTTTACCTCCTTTTAGAGTTTTCATAAAATGCAAATTTTGTTCCAGAATTAAAAACCTTTAAAATAGAGGATTTTTTATATTTAAAAGTGTCTCAATGAGACAGGTTTATGGGACAGATGAAAATCAGCAGATTCTTGGTAAGGATCAGAGTAGGGCATATCAAGAATTCTTGTAACACCTAATTTTGTTTTTAATTTAAGGATGCCTTTATGTTTTTTTTCTTTTACTTCACCTATTATTTCACTATCTCTTCCCTTCTCACATTTCCTTAATATTTCAACTGCCTTTTCTGCATCTTTTCTTTTTACAAAGAATATCATTTTCCCCTCATTTGCCATTAAAAGTGGATCTATCCCAAGTATTTCAGAAAGTCCTTTTACTTCGTCTGTAACAGGGATTTTTTCTTCAAAAAGAATTATATCAAAACCTGATTCCCTTGCAATTTCATTTAAAACTCCCTGAACACCTCCCCTTGTTGGGTCTCTCATAAAGTGAACCTCTATTTTATTTTCATATAATTTTTCCCATAATTCATTTAAAGGTGCTGTATCGCTTTTCAATTCACTTTCAATTTCAATATTTTCCCGTGAAACAAGAATTGAAAAACCATGAAGTCCAATGGGTCCATTTACTATTAAAAGGTCTCCCTCTTCAATTTTTTCGTATCCAATTTTAACATCCTCTGGAATAAATCCTATTCCTGAAGTATTTATAAAAATTCTATCTCCTTTACCTTTTTCAACAACCTTTGTATCTCCTGTAACAATTTTAACTTTTGCTTTTTCAGCTGAAATTTTTACTGAATCAAGAATTTTTCTTAAATCTTCAAAAGGTAATCCTTCTTCTATTATAAGGGATAAGGATATAAACTCAGGAAATGCGCCAACTGCAACAAGATCATTAACAGTGCCGTTTACAGCAAGTTCTCCAATATTTCCACCAGGGAAAAAAATAGGAGACACAACATAGGAATCAGTAGTAAAGGCAATTTTTTTGTTTTTATTTGATAAAATGGCTGAATCTAATAATTTTTCTAAAAAAGGATTTTTGAATCTTTTTTTTATTTCATTTTCTATGAATTCTCTCATCAAAATTCCGCCTGAACCGTGAGCAAGTTCAATTTTATCCATAATTAATAATGTCCAAGAACACCCAATTTTTTTGCTTTAAATTCATAATTAAATTAATCTGCTATTTTTTTATATTTATAATAGGCTGCACAAGCGCCTTCTGATGAAACCATTGGAGCACCAAGGGGATTTAGTGGAGTGCAATCTTTTCCAAATAAAGAACATTCAAAAGGTTTCTTCTTTCCCTGTAATATAAGTGCCGCAATACATCCTTCCTTTGTTTCCTCTATTTCTTCAATTTTTTCCTTAAGCAGGTTCAAGGCATCAAATTCTCTAAATTCTTCCCTCAAAATCCATCCACTATCAGGAATTAAACCAATCCCCCTCCATTTTTGAGGTCCTATTTTAAAAACTTTTTTCATTATCTCCTTTGCTTTTAGATTACCTTCAGGTTTACAGGACCTTTTATATTGAATCTTTACAGCATTTTCACTTCTTTCAAGCATTTGAATTAGCATAAAAATTCCCTCTGCTAAATCAACAGATTCAAAACCTGTGACAACAATTGGAACCTTATATTTTTCTGATATAGGGATATATTCCTCTATTCCCATTACAGTGCATACATGACCTGGTGCTAAAAATCCCTGAATCTTATTAAAGGGATCCTTTAAAATTGCTTCAAGGGCAGGTGGAACTCTAAATTGACTGAGTAAAACAAAAAAGTTTTTTAAATTCAATTCCCTTGCTTTTAATATTACACTAGCATGGCTCGGAGTCGTTGTCTCAAATCCAATACCCAAAAATACACATTTTTTTTCTTGATTATTTTTAGCAAACTCTATAACCTCAAAGGGTGAATAGACCATTTTGATTTTTGCTCCATCTCCTTTTGCCTTGAAAAGAGATTCTTTTGAACCAGGAACCCTTAACATATCTCCGTAAGTAAAAAGTATTGTATCTTTCTTTTTGGAAAGTAAAATCGCTGTATCAATTATTTCCTTTGGAGTAACACAAACAGGACAACCTGGTCCATGAACAAGTGTTATATTTGGAGGCAAAAGTTCATCAATCCCTGAACTTAATATTGAATGAGTCTGAGAACCGCATACTTCCATAATAGTCCATTTTTCCCTTGCTATACTTTTTGTTTTTTCTATAAATAATTTTGTCTTTGAAGCTTCTCTGAATTCAGAAAGATACTTCATTTTCCTCTAATTTCTCTAAATACTCCTCATAGGTTTTTAAACTTTCTTTCGCTTCTTTTTCATCAAGAATCTGTATAGCAAAACCAACATGAACAATCACATAATCTCCTTCCTTTGCTTCAGGGGTTAGGTCAAGACATACCTCCCTTTTTATTCCTCCAAATTCAACTTTACCAAATTTTGAACCATCTTTTTCATATATATTTACTATCTTCCCTGGGATTCCGAGACACATTATTAATTTTAAGATAAATTATTGAACTAAAAAAAATTTTTTAATATTATTAAATATGGTTCAAATCACAGGTTTTGTCTTAATAGGATTACTTGCAGGTATTTTGTCTGGTTTATTTGGAATAGGAGGTGGGCTTATAATAATCCCTGCCTTAATTTTGTTTTTTAAAATGAATCAGCATCTTGCACAAGGAACTTCTCTTGGTGCTCTCCTTCTCCCTGTGGGTCTTTTAGGATTTCTTGAATACTGGAGAAATGGAAATGTTCACATTAAAGGGGCACTTCTTATTGCTCTTGGACTTTTTATAGGTGCTTTTTTTGGTGCCTATATTGCTAATATTATTCCTACTAAAACCCTTTCTAAGCTGTTTGCCCTTTTTTTAATTATAGTTGCATTAAAACTCTTTTTTGGAAAATAATTATATCTATGAAAGTTAAAATAGGTAAAGAAGAAAAAATTTTTAATGAAGAAATAAAAAGGGTTTCAGATATTTTTAAAAAACTTTCTCTTAACCCTGAAGAATATATTGTTGTTAGAAAAAATGAGGTTTTAACTGAAGATGAAATTTTAAAAGAAGATGACGAGATAGAACTTATAAGGGTTATTTCAGGTGGAATTTGATAGCAGAAATTTTATTTTCAGTTAATTTACTTATCTCACTTGGAAAGCCTGATTATAACTTATCATATAAAGAATTAAGAAAAGAAATTGAAATAAAAAAGGAGAGATTTTTAAATAATTTTAAATTTTTAAAAAATAATATAAAAATTAAAAAAACTCTTATTCTTTCCCAGAAAATTCTTATTGAAATTCCCGATTCTCTTTTAAATTATTTTAAAATTAATTCTATTCCTTATACCCCTGATTATCTTCTTCCTGTTCCAAAGCTCATGTTTTCGGGTTTTGATAGATCTTTCTGGCACAAAAAATTTATAAAGGCTGACACATTTTATAAAATTGGTATTAAGGGGAAGGGAAATGTAGCTGTTATAATTGATACTGGAATTGATACGACGCATCCTGATTTAAAAGGTAAGGTTATTATTTTTAAGGATTTTGTGAATTATGGACCACCTTCTGATCCCATAGGTCACGGAACTTTTGTTGCATCACTTATTGCAGGCGATTCAGCAGGAATTGCTCCTCTAACAAAACTTATTGTTCTAAAGGTTTTTTCAGAGTTCGGGGGATTAATATCAGATATTCATGAAGCTTTTGATTATGTTGCAGAACTTATTGAAAATGGAATAAATGTAAAAATATTGAATGGTTCTTTTGGAACTCATCCCCTTTTTGATGAATTTTTTCCAGATTTATTTTATTTAAAAAATAAAGGTGTATTTCTCTGTTTTGCTGCAGGTAATGAGGGACCTTCTTCAGGAACAACTTCCTCTCCTTCTAATTATCCTTTTGTTTTCTCTTCTGGTGCTTGTGATTCAAATTCAAATGTTACTAATTTTTCTTCAAGAGGACCTTCTCCCTTTTCTTATCCCTGGAGTGATACAATTTATTATTTTTTTAAAGACTGGAATTTTACCTCACCTTTTTTAATTGCTCCTGGAAAAGACATAAAGGGTGCTTTTCCTTTAAATCAGTATATAATAGCAGATGGAACAAGTGCCTCTTCACCAATTTTAGCAGGTAGTATTTCCCTTATACTTCAATATAGTCCCTTTTTAACACCTGATTCTCTTGCAAAAATTTTTAAAAATAATTTGAGAAGAAAACCTTTTATTAATTATCCCAATTATGAGGAGGGTTTCGGTTTTCTTGACTTAAAAAAAATAATTAAAGTTTTAGAAAGAAAGGATACTCTTTTATACTCAATTCAGAATTTTTCCCTTAATTCAAAAAATTTTCCCCTTTTTCAAAATGATACCTTTATAATTAATGTATCCTTAATTTCAAATAAATTTTTTAGTGACAGTATAAAAATAAAACTTTTAAATAAACCTTACTATATTCTCCTTGATACTATTTTTAAATTTTATTCACAGGATATTTTAAATTTTTCTTCAAGGGGAGTTCTTCTAAATTATCCTGATAATGACACACTTAAATTTAACTTTCTATTAACTTTTTCAAATTTTTCAAAAACTTATGAAATGAAAGTTTTTCTTTCTGATTCCCTTTTAACAATAAAAAATAAGAATTATGAGTTTTCCATTTCTTCAACAGGTTCTATTGGATTTTTAAGTTCAGAGCAGAAAAAAGGAAAAGGTTTTATTTTTAAAAATTACGGAAATTTACTTTATTACGGAAGTTTGGCTTTTGGAAATTCTTTTAACTATATTGTTGATAGATTTTATGAAAAATTTAATCTTGATGATAGAGATACAAGACCTTTAAAGGAAAATAAATTTTATTTTAAAAAAGAAAATAATTTCTATACTTTTAAATTCAGAGATGATTATTCTCAACATCCAAAGGGAAATATATTGAAAGTAAAATTAAAGGATTTTGATGAGGGTTTTTTATTTATTTTAAAACCTGAGAATTTTTTTGAGGAAATGCACTTGGCTTCTTTTTTTGACCCAGATATTTTAAATCCCCTAACAAATTTTGCAGATTACGACAGTGCTTCAAGAATAATTTTTACTTCAAAACAGGGAGGTCCTGTTTTTGGAATACTTGATATAGATAATTTTACACTTTGCGGTGTTATAAAAAATGAAATATATGCTTATTCATATGGAGGACTTCCTGATTCACTCCAATATCTTTTTATGAAAGGAGATATAAGGGATTTTAGCAAGGATTTAGGTGATTATTCAATTTATATTTCAAAGAAAGTAAATCCATTAGATTCTCTTTTATTTTTTATTTTTGCAGGAGAAAATTTTGATACACTTTTATCAAAGAGGGAAAGAATTTTGAATAAATTAAATTTAATTCAGAGAAATAATTTTAGAGGAATTTCAAGAATCTATCCAAATCCATTTATAGACCCTTATCAAAAAGATTTAAAGATTATAAATTACGGTAAGGGAAAAATAACTTTTTATGATTTAACAGGTAGAAAAACTTATGAAACCCAGATTTTAAAGGATGGTTTAAATGTTATTAAATTAAATAATTTTAAAAATTCAGGTGTTTATTTTTTAAGGTTTAATGATAAGAATAAAATTTATAAACTTGTATATCTTAATTTAAGATGACTGTAATTATAAAAACTTCCTTTTATTATGGTCCCCTTGAAATTCTTTTAAAGTGGCTTTTATCAAAGGAACTTGATCCTTTTAAAATTAAAATTTCTGTTTTAGCAGACGAATTTTTAAATTATTACTTGAAAAATCACCAAGTTTCATTTAAAGATGCTCTTGAATTTTTATATGCTTTAACTTTTTTCCTTGTTTATAAAACACACCACCTTTTTGAAAGATTTGATGGTGAAGAAGAAGAGGTGGAAAAAAAAGAAGAAATTACTTTCTCTTTTATTGAAATTATTGAATTTTTAAATGAAAGATATGAGAAGATGTCAAAAATGTATGGAAGGGAAGGGGAAGAGAGTTTAGATTATGATGAGGGTTTTGATCCTTCTCTTTTGTTTTCTCTTTTTACAAAATTAATTCAGAAATTACCAGAATTAAAGGAAAAACTTGAGGAAATACCAAAAATAGAAGAAAAGATTGATTACATACTTAAGGAATTAGAGAAAAATGAAAGTATTTCTTTTAGTAATCTCATCTTAGGTTTAAAGAGTAAAATAGAGGCTATTGTTATGTTTCTTGCACTTCTTGAACTTATAAGATTAAGAAAAATCTTATGTATACAGGAAAAAATTTTTGATGATATAATTATTAAGAGGAGAAATGAAGTTTAGTTATACTTTAAGAGATAAATTTTTATTTTTTTTAAGTTACTTATTTTATAAGTTAATAGTTCCCTTTGAAGTTAAAAGACCAAGAATAAAGATGTTTATTTATGAAATGATTTATTCCTTTTATAAACTGATTGATTACAAGAAAAATTTACCTTATTTTTTTAAGGATAATTTAATAGTGACAAAATTTGGGAAATTTAAAATAAGAAGCAAAACTGCTGATGCAGCTTCTGTTTCACCTGCTTATGAAAGAAGGGATGTAAATTTTTTAATTAAAAAAATTGATGAAAAAATAAAAGAAAATAAAAAAGTTTTATTTTGCGATATAGGTGCTGATATCGGTTACTATTCTATTTTGATAGGTAATAAGTTTAAAAGGAAAATAAAAATTTTTTCCTTTGAACCATTAAAAGAAAGTTTTGAATTATTGAAGGAAAATATTAATATAAATAATCTCTCAGATACTATAGTTCCCTTAAATTTTGCTCTATCAGATTCTGAAGGTGAGTTTTACATAAATGTTAATATCTTATCACCTGGTGATAGTTCTTTGATTTATAGTTTTGATAATGGAGTTAAAATTAAAGTAAAAACAAAGAAACTTGATGATATTCTCGGAGATTATGTCAGGGAATTTGATACTGTTTTTGCTAAAATTGATGTGGAGGGTTTTGAAGAAAAGGTATTGAGTGGTGCAAAAAAATTTCTTGAAAATTCAAAAGAATTAATTTTATTAATAGAAGATTTTATTAATCCTGAAATTATAAACTATCTTGAAAAAAATAACTTTAAATTTTTATGTAAATTAACAACATATAACAGTTTCTGGACCTATAAGTTATGATAGCTAATCTTGATCTGTCCTATAGAAATACCTCCATCATTTGGTGGTATCTGAGAATGGGTAAAGATTTTTTTATTTTTTATTTTTTTAAAAATAAGTTCAGTTAAAAGTTTGTTCTGAAATACACCGCCGCTTAAAAGTATTTTATCTTTATCTGTAAGCTGACTTATTTTTTTTACTATTTCTGCAAGGGTTAAATGAAATTTATAAGCAATGTAACTTTTACTTCTTTTTCTTTTAATATCAGAAATAATTTCTTCAAAAATTGGAACAAAGTCAATAACATAGTAATTTTCTTTTTTTATTTCAAAAGTGTAGGGAGTTTTTAATTTTCCTTTATAATTTTCTGCAATCCATTCTAATATCATTGCTGCCTGACCTTCAAAAGTGTTTTTCTGTTTTAAATTTAATAGTGAAGAAACTGCATCAAATATTCTACCAACAGATGTTGTTTTAAAAATAGAAAGATTTTTTTCATAAGCACTTTTAAATATTTTTCTTTCTTCTTCAGTTAAACTTTTAATAGGTTCAAAATCCCTTTCAAAAATTTTTTCACCGTAAATTTCATATAAAATACCAATTGCGCTTCTTCTTGGTTCTTTTATTGCTTTATCTCCACCCAGTAAGCCGAACTCCCTGAAACTGGCAAACCTTTTAAAATCTTTAAAATCACATATTAAAAATTCACCACCCCATATTTTACCATCTTTTCCATAACCTGTGCCATCCCAGGAAACTCCTAAAACCTCTTCCTCAATCCTGTTTTCAATCATACAGGAACTTATATGAGCATGATGATGGAAAACTTTTATTAAGGGAATATTTTCATTTTTGCTTAATTCCTCGCCATATTTTGTTGAAAGATATTCAGGGTGAGCATCACAGGCAATAATTTCTGGCTTAAATTCATAAAGTTTTTTAAAGTCTTCTATTACTTTTTTGAAAGCATTGAAGGATTTTTCATTATCTAAATCTCCTATATGTTGTGATACAATTATTCTGTTAAACTTTGATATTGCGATAGTATTTTTAAGGTAAGGTCCAAGGGCAAGTATCTGTGGTAAGTTTTTTTTGATAATAAAAGGAAGGGGGGCATATCCTCTTGCTCTTCTTATTACGAGAGGTTTATTGTTAATAATTTTAACAACTGAATCGTCAATATATCTTTCAATAGGCCTTGTATTCATTAAAAAGTAATCTGCTATATCTTTTAATCTTATGAGAGCTTCTTCATTTTCATAGGCAATGGGTTCTTCTGATAAATTACCAGAAGTGCATATAATTGGAAAATCAATTTTACTCATTAAAAGGTGATGTAAGGGTGTATAAGGTAAAATTGCACCTATATAGGGATTATCTGGAGCACAGTATTTTGATAATTTACTTTTTTTCTTTGATTTTACAAGTAAAATTGGTGATTGGGGTGATAAAAGTAATTCTTTTTCAGTTTTAGAAATATAGGCATATTCTTTTAAATGTTCAAGGTTTTTAAACATAATTGCAAAGGGTTTTTCGTCCCTCTTTTTTCTTTTTCTTAATTCTAAAACACATTCATCAGATAAAGCATTTGTTAAAAGTTGAAATCCACCAATACCCTTTAAGGCTATGATTTTTCCCTTTTTAAGAAGTTGTGCTGTTTTTTCTATTGCTTTTTCTCCTTTTTCAATAATATTTCCTTCTCTATCTGTGAGAAAGACTTCTGGACCGCATTCAGGACAAGCATTTGGTTGTGCATGAAATCTTCTATTAATAGGGTTTTCGTATTCTTCCCTGCATTCAGGACACATTTCAAAAATTTTCATTGTTGTGTTCTTTCTATCGTAGGGAATATTTTGGATAATGCTGAATCTGGGACCGCAGTTTGTGCAGTTTGTAAAGGGGTAATTATATCTTCTATTATCTTTATCAAAAATTTCTCTTTTGCATTCTTCACAGGTTGCAATATCAGGGAGGATAAGAGCGATTTTTTCTCCCTTTTCTTCTGATTTTAAAATTTCAAATTCAATTTCATTTTTAAGTGGAATTTCTTTTATTTCAAATAGTGTATATTTTGTTAAGGGAGGTTTATCCCTTTTAAGTTTTAAAAGAAATTTGTTTAAGTTTTTAACTTCTCCTTCGACTTCAATTGTAACTCCCTCAGGATTATTTTTAACAAATCCATTCAATTTGTTTTCTTTTGCAATTCTATAAACAAAGGGTCTAAATCCTATTCCCTGAACTGTTCCTTCTATTTTTATTAAAAATCTTTTCTTCAAGTTTTGAAGTATTCTTTTCTTTTATTTTTAATAAATTCTGCTACTTCTTTTATATTATCTCCTTTTAATGCTGATATTTTGAAAATTTTAATGTTTTCTTTAATTTTTTTTGCTTCCTCTTCAACTTTTTTAATATCAAAGTTAAGGTAAGGTAAAAGGTCAATTTTATTTATTAATATAACATCACCTGTTAAAAAGGCTTTAGGATATTTTGGTAATTTATCGTCACCCTCAGGTGTTGATAACATTATAATTCTCAAATGTTCTCCTAAATCATAACTTGCAGGGCAGACAAGGTTACCAACATTTTCAATAAAGAGATATTCTGTGTTTTCAGGTATTAGTGAAATAGATTTTTTTATCATGATTGCTTCAAGGTGGCAGGTTCCGCCTGTTACAATCTGGTAGGAATTTCCTCCTTTTTCCCTTATTCTTTTTGCGTCTCTTTCAGTTTCAATATCTCCAACGAGTATAAAAACTTTATTTTTTTCAAAAAAACTAAGTAATTTTTCAAGGAAAGTTGTTTTACCTGCTCCTGGTGAAGATATTATGTTAATTACAAATATTTTTCTTTTATTAAAAAATTCTCTTAACTCCTGAGCAATTTCTTCATTAACTTTTAAAATTGGTATTGAGATATCTTCTTTAATTATTTTTGTCATAATTTTATATTAAATTTTCTTTTAAAAATTTTCAATAACTAAACTTTTTATAAAAATTTTATCGCCTTTAATTATTTCTCCGCCAAAGTTTTCGCAAAAAGGGCATAAAAAGGGAAAAGAAAGAGCATTAAAAATTTTTCCGCATTTTAAACATTTAATTTCAGGTTCTATTATGTTAATTTTTAATTCTGTTTCTTTAAATTCAGTTTCTTTTTTTAATATTTCAAAGGCTTCTTCAAAAAGGAAAGGTTCTGCTCCTGAAAGTTTTCCAAAATCAAGTTCTACTTTAAGGATTTTTTTTGCCTTTTTCTCCTTTTTCTGTTCTCTAAGTATTTCAATAAGATTATTTGCTAAAGAGTATTCGTGCATTAAAATATTCCTGTTATTTCTCCATTTTCGTCAATATCAATATTAATTGCAGCTGGTTCTTTGGGTAATCCAGGCATTTCAAGTATGTCACCACAGAGGGGAACTATGAATTTTGCTCCTGATTTAATTCTTACATCATCTATTCTAAGTTCAAAATTTTTAGGCCATCCCCTTAATTTTGAATTATCTGAGATTGAATACTGAGTTTTTGCCATACAGATATAAAAATCATTGAAATTAAGTGTTTCGCAAAGTTCTATTTTCTTTAAGGCATTTTCTGAATATTTAACTGCGTTTGCTCCATAAACCTCTTTTGATATTTTTTCAATTTTTTCTTTTATTCCTGATTTTATATCATAAAGTCTTTTAAAGCTATTTTTTTCATTTTCAATAACTTCAATAATTTTACTTGCTAATTCTTTACTACCTTCTCCCCCTTTTAAAAATCCTTCACATATAGAAAAGGGAATTTTTTCCTCACTTAATAGCTTTTCAAGTATTTTTATTTCTCTTTCAGTATCAAAAGGAAACCTGTTTATAGCTACCACTGTAGGGGTGCCGAATACATTTTTAAGTATGTTTATATGTGCTTTTAAATTTTCAAAACCTTTTATCAGGGCATCTTCATTTTCTTCTTTCAACAGTTCTTTTTTGAGCCCCCCGTGATATTTCAATGCTCTTATTGAAGCTACAAGAACTGCACAATCTACTTTTGTATCAAGTTCCCTTGTTACAATGTTTATGAATTTTTCAGCACCAAGGTCAGAACCAAATCCTGCTTCGATAACTGCGTATTCGGAAAGTTTTAATGCTAAATCTATTGCTAAAACTGAACATGTGCCATGAGCTATATTTCCAAAAGGTCCTGTGTGTATTATTGCAGGTGTATTTTCACTTGTTTGAACAAGGTTAGGTTTTAAAGCATCTTTTAGAAGTGCAGCCATAGCGCCCTGGGCTTTTAAGTTTTTTGCAAAAACCGGTTCTTTTTTATAGGTAAATCCTAAAAGAATGTTTGAAATTCTTTCTTTAAGTTCAGTATAGTTTTTGGAAAGTCCAAGTATTGCCATTATTTCAGAAGCAGGTGTGATTACAAATCCATCTTCCCTTAAAGGTCCATTTTTCAAAGGGCTTAATCCCACTATCACTTTTCTTAAAGCTCTATCATTCATATCAATGGTTCTTGGCCATAATATATCATTGGGGTTTATGCCAAGGGGATTTCCATGGAAAATTGAAGCATCTAACATGGCAGAAAGCAAATTATGGGCTGAACTTACTGCATGAAAATCTCCTGTAAAGTGAAGGTTTATTTCTTCCATAGGTAAAACTTGGGAATAACCACCTCCTGTGGCTCCACCTTTTATTCCAAAAACAGGTCCAAGGGAGGGTTCCCTTAAACAAACAATGGAACTTTTTCCCAGTTTCCAGAAAGCCATGGAAAGGGAAATAGAAACAGTTGTTTTGCCTTCACCAAATGGTGTGGGAGTAATTGCGGAAACAAGGATTAGTTTTCCCTTTCTTACTTTGGTTTTAAAGTATTCTGGTTCAATTTTAGCTTTATATTTCCCATAAGGATATATATAATTTTCGTTTATTCCAATTTTTTCAGCAATTTCTTTTATATCAAAAAGTTTTATAGATTTAGCAATTTCAATATCAGATTTCAATTTCCCCTCCTTTTTAAAAATTATTTTAAAAAATCCCTTATTAATTTTTCAATTTTTGTGATAATTTCAGGTATTTTTTCTTTTAAGTTTTCAGATAGTTCTGGTTTTATTGTGTATGGGTCTTCAACAGAAATTCCTATGATAAGCAATTCTTTAGGAAAAGGAATTTTTAATTTTTTTGCAATTTTAGAAATTTCAGGTAATCCTATGTAATGATTACTTTTTATTTGTTTTGAATCAAAATCTTTTTCTTTGAAAATGTATATTTCTCCTATGTCTTTTTTTCCGGTGAAAATACTGTCAATTATTACTGCCTTTTCATAAGGCGAAAGAAAATCAAGTAAAGAAAGCCCCATTTCTTCAGTGGATATAATATCAGCAAGATTGAAAAATTTTTTTTCTAAAAATTTGGTTAAATATATTCCAATTCCGTCGTCGCCTCTTATTGTATTACCGAGACCAAGAATTAAATACTTTTTCCTTAAATCTTTTTTTTCAAAAGTTTTTAATCTTATCAATTATGTTGCCCCTTTTATCTCTTATATTTATAAGGAGGGGTATATTTCCTGGTAGAGAATGGGTTCCGCAGGCATGACATGGGTCATAAGCTCTAAATGCCATTTCAATCATATTTAATATTCCTTCATCATATTTTCCATTTTTTATAAGACCTTTTGCTGCTTTTTCTACAGACATTGCAATTCGTGCTGCATTGTTTTGGGTAGCAACAATTAGGTTTGCTTTTGTTATAAATCCTTTTTCATCAGTCTCATAGTGGTGTATTAGTGTTCCCCTTGGTGCTTCAACAACACCAATACCAACTGAAGGGATTTCTTTACTTATGTTTCTTATATTATCAGATGTAATTTCAGGATCCTTTGCCAGTTCAAGAAATCTCTCAGCAGCATAAATCATTTCAATTACTCTTGCCCAGTGATTTGCAAGTGTATGGTGAACAGGTTTAACGCCAAGTGTTTTATAAAATTCTTCATAAGCCTCTTGAGCTTTTGGTGTTGCCATTCCCTCTGAAGCGTTTAACCTTGCAAGAGGTGCTACAGAATAAACACCTGAATCCTTTCCATCAATAAATCCTTTCCATCCTACTTTTTTAAGGAAAGGAAACTTTATGTAAGTCCAGTTTTCAACATGTTCTGCTATATGATCTTTGTAATCCCTTACATCAAATAGAGCAAATTCTTTTCCTTCAGGGTCTATAACTCTTATTTTTCCATCGTAAAAATTGACCTTTTTGTTATTATCAACAAGACCCATATAATAGGTTTTGTGGGTATAGGTATCAGATTTAATAAGTTCCACATATTCTTTGTTTGATAAAACTATATCTTTGAAAACTTTTAAAGTAAAGAGAGCAAATTCAACTCCTTTTTCTGCAACCTTTACAAAGTTTTTCCTTTCCTCCTCTTTTAATCCTCTTGTTACACCACCTGGAACTCCCCATGCAGGATGAATAACTTTACCTGCAAGAAGTGTCATAAGTTCTCTTATTTCCCTTCTCATTGAAATTACTTTTTTACCTATTTCAAGACCTACTTTCTGAATTACTCCAAGGACATTTCTTTCTTCTTTTTTTGCTTTTGGACCAACAATGAAGTCAGGTCCTCCAAGAATATAAACATGGAGTGCATGGTCTTCAAGCATAAACATATTGTAGAGCATTTCTCTTAATTTTTTTGCAGGTGAAGGTGGTTCCACTTTATAAAGGTCATCGAGAGCTTTTGTGCTTGCCATGTGATGTGCAGTTGGACATACGCCACAGATTCTTGGTGTTATAATTGGCATATCTTCTGCTGGTTTACCTTTAACAAAAATTTCAAATCCTCTTAATTCTGGAACAACAAAATAAGCTTTTTCCACATTTCCATTTTCATCAAGAAAAATTTCTATTTTCCCGTGCCCTTCAAGTCTTGTAATTGGGTCTATTGTTATTCTATGTTCCATTTTTACCCTCCATTTTTCTTATTTTTTGTTTCAAAAATTAAAGATTTAGGTAAAGAATATTTATAAACTATTCCAAGGGGATTTGGCATCCATTCATTTATTATATTTTCAATTTCCCCTTCATCCTTTGAATCAATTAAAGATGCTAAAAAAGAAAGAGCTTTGGCACCGTAGTCTTCGATTCCGTCGAGAGGTCCAAAACAACCTGTGCAAGGATAACTTGCTTTTACACATAGAGCTTCACATCCACCCCTTGTTACAGGTCCAAGACAGGCAAAGCCCTGTATTAGTAAGCACTTATCTTTTTCTGGTTGATTTTTATCAATTCTTTTAAATTCCTTTAAGGTAATTTTTTCTGGTTTTGTATCATTTAAAGGACATTCATTACATAGTGCTTTGCTACTTGCACCCAAAACACTTCCCTTTGGTGGTAAATTACCTGAAAATAAAGTAAAAATAGAGTTTTTAACAACATTTCTTGTGGGGGCGCATCCAGGAATATAATAGTCTACATCTATAACCTGGTCAAGGGCATAAACTCTCTCATAGAATTCAGGAATTTCAAAAGAAAGGTTTTTCTCTATGTATTGTGGTGTTGGTTTTTTGTCCTCTGGATTAAAAACAGTTATACCTTCTTTATAATAGTAATTCATTATTTCTTCTTTGGAATAAGAGTTAGCAAGTCCTGGTATGCCACCAGTATATGCACAGGAGCCAAAAGCTATAACAATTTTTGATTTTTTTCTTAAAAGTTTTACCATTTCTTCCTGTTCAGAAGTTCTTACAGCTCCATTTATAAAAGATACAAGAATTTCTCCGTCTTTTAGATTTTCTACATCTTTTCTTTTAAAATCCATTGCTACTGGCCAGAATACAATTTCTGCTTTTTCTACTACCTGTAAAATGTCCTCAGCAAGGTCTACTACTGCTTCCTCACATCCTCCACAGGAAGCGCACCAGTAAAGAGCAATTTTAGGTTTTTTACTCATTTTTTACCCCCTTTTGTAGAAGTTAATACTTTTTTAAAGGCATCATCATTACTTATAGGTCCTAATTTTTTAATTTCTTCAACAAATTCTTTAACAACCCTTTGTAATTTTTCTCCTTCTGATGCTGAAATCCATTCAAGTCTTAGTCTTTTTTCATTAATTCCCATTTCCTTTAAAATTCTCTTGAGAAACTTATATCTCCTTAATGTTTTATAGTTACCTTCAATATAGTGACAATCACCAGGATGACATCCTCCAATTAGAACTCCATCTGCACCGTTTCTAAATGCCCACAAAATAAACTGAGGGTCAATTCTTCCAGAACACATTGTTCTTACAATTCTTAAGTTTGCAGGATAATCCATTCTTGAGACACCAGCTAAATCTGCTGCAAGGTAAGTACACCAATTACAAAATATTCCAAGTAATTTTGGTTCAAAATTATTATCTTTCATTTAATCCCTCCTTTTAAACTAAAGCACCTTCAATTTCAGCGTAAATTTGTTCATCGAGGAATAATCTTTGCTGTGCTGCCTTAGATGGGCAGGCAGCAACACAAACTCCACATCCCTTACAGAGTGCTTCGTTTATCTGAGCAACTTTCTTTTCTTCATTGAAAGAAATGGCAGAATAGGGGCAAAGACCAATGCATATATGGCAGCCTGAACATTTTTCTTCATTAATAAAAGCTGTATTGGGTTCAAGGGAAATTTCGGATTTATCAATGAGAGCAAGAGCTTCTGCTGCAGCTGCTTCTGCTTGAGCTACTGTATCTGGAATATCTTTTGGACCCTGACATGCACCTGCAATAAAAACTCCATCTGTAAATGTGGAAACAGGAGCAAGTTTTGGGTGTCTTTCAAGAAACCATCCTTCTTTTGAACAGGAAATATTTAAGAGTTTCCTTACTTCATCGGCATCAGGTTGAGGGGTGAGACCAACTGAGAGAATAACCATATCTACTGGTATTCTCCTTACAACACCGATAAGGGTATCCTCCACTCTTATTATTAATTTACCTTCTTCTTCAGGTGTAATTGCCCAATCAGTAACTTCGGCAACTTTACCTCTTATAAAATGGACTCCTTCTTCCATCAATTTAAGATAAAACTCCTCATACCCTTTTCCAGGTGTCCTCATATCAATATAAAAGTTATAGACCTCAGCACCTGTTCTTTCTTTTATAAGGTGGGCAAGTTTAAGTGAATACATACAGCATACTCTTGAACACCATATGTTATAGTTTTTATCCCTTGAACCAACACAGTGAACAATTCCAACGGATTTTGGTGTTCTTCCATCCCTTAAAATAATTTCGCCTCCTGTGGGTCCAGAGGAGTTTACGAGTCTTTCTACCTCAAGTGAAGTATAAACATTTGGATATCTCCCGTATCCATACTGGGGAATTTGTGAAGGGTCAAAAATTTTAAATCCTGTTGAAACTATTATAGCTCCTACTTCAACTTCAATTATCTCCTCTCTCATATTAAAGTCTATTGCTCCCCTCTCACAGGCTTCCTGACAGGTTTTTTTGCATTTTCCTGATAAAAACTGAATACATGTAGCAGGATCTATTATAGCAGCAAGAGGAACAGCCTGGGGGAAAGGAATGTAAATTGGTTTTCTTTTTGAAAGACCTTCATCAAATTCATTTGGAAATTTTCCTTCTTTATAAACGCAATTTTTTATACACTCGTAACATCCAACACATTTTTCAATATCAACATATCTTGGTTTTTTTCTAATTTTTACTTTAAAGTTACCAACATAACCATCTACACTTTCTACTTCTGAGTAGGTAAAAAGTTCAATGTTTGGGTGGTCTTTAACAGCAGTCATTTTGGGTGTTAAAATACAGGAAGCACAGTCAAGGGTTGGGAAAGTTTTATCAAATTTTGCCATATGACCACCTATTGATGGTTCCCTCTCAACAAGATAGACTTTTTTCCCAGCATCTGCAATTGTTAAAGCAGCAGTAATTCCTGCTATACCACCACCAATAATAAGGACATTTGGATTTATTTTTTCTTTCGTCTTTTCAAGTGCTTCGTGAAAAACAACTCTGTAAACAGCTGCTTTTACCATGGCTTTGGCTTTTTCTGTTGCTTCTTGTGAGTCCTTTGTTACCCAGGATACATGCTCCCTTATGTTTGCCATCTGGAAATAAAAGGGGTTAAGTCCTGCCTCCTCAATTGCTTTCCTGAAGGTGTGTTCATGAAGATGGGGAGAGCAGGAGGCTACAACAATTCTATTTAATTTCAGTTCCTTTATATCTTTCTTTATTAAATCCTGTCCAGGATCAGAACACATATATTTATAATCTCTTGCTACTACAACATTTGGTAAATTCTGTGCATGCTTTACTACTTCTTCTATCTTAACTTTCCCTGCTATATTTGTTCCACAATGGCATATATAAACCCCTATTCTTATTTCACCATTATGTTTTACGCTATTCATTATTTTTCCTCCTTTTAAACTGCTGCTTTTTGATATAAAATTTCAGGGTAAATAATATGATGATTAAATCCAAGTTCTTTTTCTTCAATACCTAAAGCAACACCAAGAAGTTGTGTAAAGTAAATAACGGGTATAGAGAGTTTATCCTTAAACATTTTTTCCATTCTATCTTGATAAACTTCAAGATTGAACTGACATAAGGGACAAACTGTGACAATTAAATGGGCACCTTTTCTTTTTGCTTCTCTTAATATAAGGTAAGAAAGACGGAGTCCAACTTCTTCTATTGTTCCTGAAAGGGATCCTCCGCAACATTTAGTTTTTAAAGCACTTTCAACAGTTTCAGCACCAGTTGCCTCAACAATCCTATCAAGATTTACAGGATAGCGGGGGTTATCAAAATCTGTAAAGGGTCTTGTGAGAAGACATCCATAATAAGAAAATACTCTGATTCCTGCGAGTGTCCTTTTGATCTTTGATTTTATTTTATCAATTCCCACCTCGTTTATTAAAATATCAAGAGGATGTCTCACTTTTACTTTTCCTTCGTATAATTCGTTGATGTTTGCTTTTTTTACTGCTTCACAAACTTTTTCTCTTATATCAGGGTATTCCTTAATAAAATGCAGTGTTTTGTTTAACACCATATAACATGCTGAACATGGTGCTATGATGTCCCTATCTTCTTTTTCAGCTATTGAAAGATTTCTTACAGCCATTTTAAAAGATGCAAGCTCATCAATTGACATGTATGTAGTAGCGCCACAGCAATTCCAGTCTGGAAGTTCAGGCATTTCTATTTCAAGATATTTAAAAACAGCGAGAAGTGACTTTTCATAAGATTTTCCTGTCCCCTTTAATGAGCAGCCAGGATAATAAAAATATTTTTTATCATTCATTTTAAGCCTCCTTCAAAAGTTTTTTGAGGGTTTTTTTATCCTTTATTTTTTCTTCTTTGAAACTCAATCTTCCTTTATTTAAAAGTTTTAAACCAAAAAGAGAATTTTTAAAGATTTTTAAAAGTGATGTTTTTAACCATAAATTCATAACAAGCCTTGCTTCAGATTGTCTTCCATTTTTTGAGACCATATCATAGAAGGTTTTTGCTAAAACCGGAATCTGGAATTTCTTAGGATACTTTCCTTCTTTTATAGCCATTCTTTTAAGGGCATACATTATGTATGTGATCTTAATGTTCTGAGGACATTCCACCTGACAGGAATAGCAAGAAGCACATAACCATATTGTCTTTGATGAAAGAACCTCATCTTTGAATCCTTCTCTTACCATCGCAATTATTCTTCTTGGTGGGTAATCCATATAAATTGAAAGGGGACATGTTCCAGAACATGTTCCACACTGTATACATTCTAAAATGCCTTCACCACCTGGAGAATTTATAACTTCTTTTGTAAAATCCCTGTTAAGTTCACTTTCATACTTAATTGTTCTTTTAAATTTTTCCATATTTTAATTTTGCTTTAACTGGAATTGAACCTTTTTACTAAAATGCAAATTCTGTTCCACCTATTTTTTTATTAAAAGAGTGTTTTTTTAGGACATTTTTTTGAGACATGAGACAAATTTTATTTATAATTTTTTATGGAAAGAAAAAAACTTTTTATTCCTGGTCCAACTGAAGTCAGGGAGGAGGTGCTTGAGGCGCAGAGAAAGTGGATGATAGGGCACAGGGAAAAGGATTTTTCTATACTTTATGAAAGAGTTATAGAAAAATTAAGAAAGGTTCTTGAGACAAAAAATTTTGTTACAATTTTTACCTCCTCTGCAACTGGTGTTATGGAAGGTTCAATCAGGAATTTAGTTAAAAGGAGTCTTCTTTCAACTGTTTGTGGTGCCTTTTCGCAAAGGTGGATGGATATAGCAAAAAGATGTGGAAAAGAGGTAGATGTAATTGAGGTGGATTGGGGAAAGGCAATAAAACCTTTTATGGTTGAAAGGGAATTAAAAAATAAAAAGTATGAGGCAATTCTTATTACTCATAATGAGACCTCTACAGGGGTTACAAATCCTTTAAAAGAAATCTGTGAAGTTGTGAGGAATGTGTCACCTGATACATTGATTTTAGTGGATGCTGTTAGTTCTCTTGCTGGTATAGAAATTCCAATTGATGAACTTGGGCTTGATGTTATTTTTGCAAGTGTTCAAAAGTGTTTTGCACTGCCTCCTGGTTTAACTGTTACTGTTGTAAGTGAAAGAGCACTTGAAAAATCAAAAGAGATAAATGATAGAGGTTATTATTTTGATTTTCTTGAAATGAAAAAGTATTATGATGAAAGGAAACAGACTCCTGCAACTCCAGCAATTTCCCTTCTTTTTGCTTTTGATTATCAACTTGATAAAATGTTAAAAGAGGGAATGAAAGAGAGGTTCTTAAGACATTTAAAAATGGCTGAAAGGGTTAGAAATTGGGTCAAGGAAAGGGGATTTGAAATATTCCCTGAGAAGGGTTATGAGAGTAATACAGTTACTGTAATAAAAAATAACAAAAATGTTGATGTTCCCTCAATGATTGAGAAATTAAAGGAAAGGGGATTTAAGATTGCAAACGGATATGGAAAACTTAAAAATATAACTTTTAGAATAGGTCATATGGGTGATTTAACTTTAGAAGAAATTGATGAACTTTTAAAAAATATGGATGAGGTTTTAAAGTGAAGAATTATAGAATAGAAAAGGATAGTTTAGGTGAAGTTAAAGTTCCTTTTGATAAATATTACGGTGCCCATACACAGAGAGCTTTAGAAAATTTTTCTGTTTCTGAATTTAATTTTTCCTTTGAGTTTATAAAGGCATTATCTCTTATTAAGATATGTGCTGCTGAGGTTAATTATGAACTTGGAAATTTAGAAGAGAGTTTATATAAATCAATAGTTAAGGCAGGAGAGGAAATTTATGAAGGAAAACTAAAGGATAATTTTCCCCTTGATATATTTCAGACTGGTTCTGGAACAAGCACAAATATGAATATAAATGAAGTAATTGCTGGAAGGGTTAATGAGATTCTGACAGGAAAAAGGGGTGGAAAAAATCCCTGTCATCCGAATGATCATGTTAATATGGGGCAATCTTCAAATGATGTTATTCCATCAGCAATGCAGATTGCTTCAAGAATTTTGCTTGATGATTTAGTTTATGAAATTAAAAATTTTATAAAAATTTTAAAATTAAAGGAAAGGGAATTTAAAAAGGTTATAAAGATAGGAAGGACCCATTTGCAGGATGCTGTTCCAATGACCCTTAGACAGGAATTTTCAGGTTATCGTTCTCAGATAGAGAGTAATCTTAGAAGAATTAAGAGAGTTTTTAAAAATCTTGAGCAATTGCCCCTTGGAGGAACAGCAATAGGAACAGGGATTAATTCTCATCCTGAATTTGGGAAGAGAATATGTAGAAAAATATCAGAAAGAACGGGAATAAAATTTAAGGAGGCAAAAAACAAATTTGAGTATATAGCAGGAAGAGATTGTATGGTGGAGTTAATGGGTGCTTTGAATACACTTGCAGTAAGTTTAATGAAGATTTCAAATGATATAAGACTTCTTTCAAGTGGTCCTATGACAGGTTTTAATGAGATAGAGCTTCCTGCTCTTCAGGCTGGTAGTTCAATAATGCCTGGAAAAGTAAATCCTGTTATTCCTGAAATGATGATTCAGGTATGTGCTTTTATTCATGGTGCTTACAATTCTGTTGTAATAGGTGCAGAGACTGGTCCTCTTGAACTCAATATGATGATGCCTCTTATTGCTTTTCTATCAATAAATTCTATAAAGATTTTGAAAAATGCTATTAGGATTTTTGGAGAAAAATGCATAAAAGGAATAAAGGCAAATGAGGATGTTTGTAAAAGGTATGCAGAGATGAGTTTTGCTTTAATAACACCTCTTGCAAAAAGGATAGGTTATGATAAGGCTTCTTATATTGTTATGAAAGCAAAGAAAGAAAGAAAAACCTTAAAGGAGGTTTTGAAGGAAGAAAAAATTCTTGATGAAAAGGAAATTGAAGAGATATTAAATCCCTTTAAAATGATTTAAAGATGATTTATAATAATCTTACGGAAACAGTAGGCGCAGGTTTTAACTGCGGAATAAAATCTCCAGGTTTTACAATAAATTATGGTAATAAATGTTAAAAAAATTTAAAAAAATTTAAAAAATGGTAGGCGCAGGCTTTAGCCTGCGAAATCTTGCTTTTTTTTGGAAAGTTGAGGGTGGGGGAGGTATGAGGAAGGATGGAAATAATATTTTAAAAATATTGGTATTTGCGCAACCTAAAGGTTGCGGCTACCCGTTTAACACTTTGGATTTAATATTTTTTGTAGGTGCAGGCTTTAGCCTGCGAAATATAACGCACCCTGAAGGGTGCGGCTACCAAATGATTAAATAAAATTATGGGCATAATGGACCTTAGCCTGCAAAACACAACCTTGTAAGTTATTGTATTTTTAAACCTTTCTCTCACATAAATATAATTTTTTCTTTAATTTTCTTCTTATCATCTTTAACCACAAGGAAGTAAACACCTTTTGTTTTCACTTCTATATTAAATTCGTATATTCCCCTTTCAA